>CAIWXG010000143.1 GCA_903916555.1 uncultured Bacteroidota bacterium | reverse complement strand
TGTAAACCCAAGTACTTTAATGGGTACACAAATAACAGAAGGCATACCGTTCGGTAAAATTGGTATCAATTTCGGTTTGTCCTATTCTTTTTCAAAAAACTATCCTAAGGAACCAAAAACAAGGTCTAATTACTTTACAAGGCCTGGTACTTCTAAATTTTAATATTTTAAAAAAGTACTTTAAAATATTGTTTGTTTAATATTCATACTTGCCGCAATTATTTATTAATTTAGTGGCATAGATTCTTGCATTTATGCAACAAGGTTATTTTTGCCAAATTTTTTCTTTAAATATTTGCACTTATGAATAAAAAGTCAACGTTATTAATCGTATTTGTTTTATTTTTTTCTACCCATTTATTTGCGGGTTTTAATCCCAATAATTATTGTGCTTACAGAAAAAAACTAAATCACCATAGTAGTACACGTACCACAATGGCCGACCCGGCAGAAGCAAATTATGATGTAAAAAGACTCAATTTCAATTTGCATTTAACTGATACTACTGTATTTGTAATTGGCGATGTTACAACTGCTGCTATTGTAATAGTACCTACTTTAAGTAATTACGTTTTTGAATTAGATACCTTAATGGTTATAGACTCTGCAAAACTTAACGGAGCAATAGTAGCTACAACAAATGTTGGAAATGTAAGAACAATAAGTATTTCTACGCCTTTAAATATGGGTGCCTATTTTACGGTAGAAATTTTTTATCATGGTTACCCACCTGCCGGTGGCGGTTTTTTTCATGGGCTTACACACGATAGCACTGCTTATGGCACACAAATGGTCTATTCTATTAGCGACCCTTACGCAGCACAAGACTGGTGGCCGGCAAAACAATGTATAGACGATAAAATTGATACAGTTGATATGTTTGTAACTGTGCCGCAAGGCTTAACAGATGGCAGTAATGGTATTTTAATAAGCATAGACTCTACTACTACACCCGGATTTTGGCAATATCACTGGCAGACACATAATCCTATTGACTATTACCTTATTTCTATTGCAGTTGCTAAATATGCAGAATATAAAAGCTACCTCACTTTTACCGGTACTACTGATTCTATGTTGATACAAAATTTCTTGTTAGATACAACAACTTTCAATCCATTATATAAGGCAAATTTTGATAGTATAGGTTTATTCATAAAATATTTTTCCTCATTGTATGGCAGGTATCCTTTTTGGCAAGAGAAATATGGCGTTTGTTATACTACCCTACCCGGTGGTATGGAACACCAAACAATGACAACCATTGGCGTACCCAATACTTATATAATAGCACACGAACTGTGCCACCAATGGTTTGGCGACCATGTTACCTATAGTCGATGGAGCGATGTATGGCTTAGTGAGGGATTTGCTACCTTCTCAGAACAATTATTTTTAACACATTTCTGGGGTGCGGCAGCAGGAAAAGCTCACAGACTTAATTATTTATATGTTGCTACCGGCCCTGCCTGTGGCGAAGTAAGTGTATTAGATACTAGCGGTGCAGCAACTCTTTTCAACACAACGCTTGTATATGCTAAAGCACAAGCTGTTGTAAATATGTTGCGATATATTGCTCCACAAGATAGTTTGTTTTTCACAGTTCTTAAATCGTATCAAGCCTTGCATGCCTTTGGTCTTGCTTCTACAAATGACCTGAAAAGTATAGCCGATTCTATTTACGGCATGAATTTAGATACCTTCTTTAACCAATGGATATTTGGAAACGGCTACCCTAAATATAAAATTACATGGAATCAGATAGGCACTACTGTATATGTAAAATTAGTTCAAACTGTTTCTTGTCCAACTGCTACCCCCTTATTTTATACACCTGTAGAATTGCAACTACATGGCTCAAGTGCCGACACAATTGTGAAAGTATATAATAATGCGGCTACACAAGTTTTTACGTTTAACTGGACACCAACAATGGATTCTGTTATGTTAAATCCGGATATTTGGACATTATGCCGTCAGAATGGTGCAATTAGGAAAGATACAACTTTACAAACAGCAAGTTTAGAAAAAAATCAATTTAATGTTTTTCCTAATCCTACCAAGAACTACTGGCAAATAGACCAGTTACCCGAGAACAGTTTATTAGAATTATCAGACAATTATGGAAAAATAATATGGGAAGGAAAAGGTGAGCATGGCAGCACAATAATACCGGCAAAACAATTGTCATCAGGCAATTATATATTAAAAGTAATTTCTGAAACAGGATGTACTAATATTAAATTGACACATTGGTAGTAGAGAGGGGAAAGTGCCGAACGGAATTAATGCATCCTTTGAATACGAATAAACGATAAAGAATAATCTTCAATCAAAAAGTAGGATATTTTTATACTAATAATTTAGTATATCGGCTAACCCAAAAATTATTTTATCTCATTCATTTGGTTTTAATTCAAATTTTATGAATTGATTTTAAATATACAATGCTGCATCTCAATGCATAAATCCACTCGCTAAGGTCTTTTTATATTTTTACAAATTTCTTCAATAGTATTCATTAAATTATTTTTATAAGAATCTATGGTTTCAGATATTATTTTACGTAAAGAATTGCATTCCTGTGGTCTCCAACTAAGGCTTGCTATAATAGATTTTTTTGCAAATAGAAATAATATATAATTATTTAATATTTTTTATCTGCCTGCTATAATATTTTCGCTTCTTATAATGGCATCTTTAAAAGTAGGTACAATATTTCCTTTGCCAATTTTAAAAGATAAACGTGTTTTTTGCAGTTCTTCCATTAATTGCTCACTGTGTATCTCTGACAATATGAGTTTAATGCCGGAGCTTTTACACTCTTTTTCAACTTCTTCTAATATATGGCTGCCGGTTGCATCTATTATTGGTACATATCTCATTCTTATAATTAATACACGTGGTTTTTTCTCAATCACTCTTATGGCATCTTTAAATTTATAGGCAGCACCAAAAAAGAGAGGTCCATTAATTTCATATACCGTTATATTTTCAGGAATTTGGTAATTGCTAATTGGGTTAGGGTCTTCATAGTCAGGTGCTTCATATAATTGGGCAGTAAGGTTGGTTACATTACTGCTTTTTGTCATTTTACGCATAAAAAGGAATGCAGCCAAAATCATTCCTACCTCAATAGCTACTGTAATATCTACCAGTACAGTTAACAAAAAAGTAGTAAGTAATATAGCCGTGTCGCTAGACCATACTTTTGTAATTGTAATAAAAGTACGGTATTCGCTCATGTTATAAGCTACAACTATAAGTATGCCTGCTAAGGTTGCCATTGGTATTAAGGCTGCCCATTTGCCTATAAAAAACAATATAACAAATAATACTATAGCATGTATCATGCCGGCAACCGGTGTGCGTCCTCCATTATTAATGTTGGTAGCTGTTCTGGCAATTGCACCGGTAGCCGGAATGCCGCCAAAAAGGGCAGAGAACATATTGGCAATTCCTTGTGCTATTAATTCGGTATTAGACCTATGGTTGCCACCCGTCATTCCGTCTGCCACAACAGCAGATAATAAAGATTCTATGCCACCCAAAAGTGCAATTGTAAATGCCGGTCTTATTAATTTCTGTATGGTTGCCCAATCTAATTTTGGAAAAACAGGCGAAGGAAATGTTGCTGAAATAGGTCCAAATTTGCCTCCTATAGTTTCTATGTGTTGTGGAAAAAAATAGACAATTGCAGTTGTAATAATAATTGCTACTAATGGTCCAGGAATTTTATGCGATATTTTACCCCAGAAAACAGTTATTAAAACCGTAGCTATAGTGATAAAAACAGAATAAGGGTTTATTGTAGAGATATTCAATGCAAATGCTTTCCATTTATCAATAAAATCGGCAGGAACAGCACCCATTTGCAAACCAAGAAAATCTTTAATTTGAGACGAAAAAATAATGACAGCAATACCTGTTGTAAAACCTACGATAAGTGGATGAGGAATAAATTTAATTACAGACCCCAAACGCACCAAACCCATAATAATCAACAGAATACCTGCAATAAAGGTTGCTATTATTAAGCCGTTAATACCAAATTGTTGCACAATACCGTAAACTATTACAATAAAAGCACCGGTAGGACCACCAATCTGCACACGACTGCCCCCTAGAGCAGAGATAATAAAGCCGGCAATAATAGCAGTAAATAAACCTTGTTGCGGTGTTACTCCCGATGCCACACCAAAGGCAATAGCTAAGGGCAAGGCAACAATACCAACTATAATACCTGCTAATAAATCTTTTGTAAACTGCTGCTTATTATACCCTTTAAAGTTATCTAAAATCTTAGGTTTAAACATGTTATAACTCTTAAATTTCTTTGGACGGGAACACTATTTTCCTTCTTTTGAAAGGAAGACAATTGCAAAGTTAAGATTTATTAGCAAAAAGAAGTAAAGAGAAGAAGAATAACTACCAGTATATGTAATCAAATAAAAGTATGATTACATATACTGGTAATAAAATTGCATTAAAAAACATAATACATCTACAACTTAACAATCCACCCGTGTGTATCTTCTTTTCTGCCGTATCTTATATTAGATAGTTCTTGTTTTAGCCAATTGGTAACTTCCCAAGTTTCTACCGGTGGTAGTTCCATTTTTACATCGTGTATGGTTAATGCTGCTATTGGGGCTATAGATGCTGCTGTACCTGTTCCGAAAGCCTCTTTAAGTTGTCCGTTTTTATGGGCTTCGCTTATTTCATCTATACTTAAATTACGTTCTTCTACTGTTATGCCTTTTTCGCGAAGTAAGGTTATAACACTATCTCTGGTAACACCTGCAAGTATGGTATCTTGATTAATGTCCGGTGTAATTGCCTTATCACCAATAATAAAGAAAACGTTCATGGTTCCTATTTCTTGCACATATTTATGTTCAAAGCCATCTGTCCATAAAATTTGGTCATAACCCATTTTTTTAATTTGGCTTGTAGGCAACATACTCATTCCATAGTTTCCGGCAGCTTTAGTAAAACCAATGCCGCCAGGGAATGCCCTTACATATTTGTCTTGCACATATATTGATACAGGGTGATTATAATAGGGTCCTGCCGGGCTTGTCATTATTAAAAATAAGAATTTTTCTGCCGGTCTTACACCAATAAATTCATCTATTGCTAATAGTACCGGGCGTATATATAAAGAAGTATCTTCACCGGTTGGCACCCATTCTCTGTCTATATCAATAAGGTGGCGCATACCGTCAACAAATAACTCACGCGAAACTTCGGGCATAGCCATACGTCTTGCAGAACGGTTAAAACGAGCCCAATTATCATTAGGTCTAAAAATAATAGGATTACCATTAGGGTCTTTGTAGGCTTTTACACCTTCAAATATTGCTTGTCCGTAATGGAAAAAAGTAGTAGCAGGGCTTAATGATAAATTTGCAAAAGGAATTATCTCAGGGCTACCCCATACACCGTCCTCATAATAGGCAACCAACATGTGGTCTGAATAGGTTTTACCGAATTGTATATTTGAAGGGTCAACTTCATGAATACGACTTTTATCAACTTTATTAGTTTTTATACCTGATTCAGAAACCATCATTTTACCGGATTTTTATTGTGATGAATTGATTAATTTTGTACAAAGAAACAAAAAAAAATCAGATTGGTATAACATTTAATTAGTCTATATGAATAATGTCTTCACTATAATAAAATCTACCCTCGTTCCAGATGTTTACGATAAATTTTGGGAAGATATTTCAAGTATAAACATGCCAAATAATGCTTCATCTGTTTTAGTGTTATGTAGCCTTTTTTCAAGTGGAAGTGCTGAGGAGCAACAGTTACAGAAAATGATGGCGGCGTGTAAATTAGATGCTTCTCAATTTACTGTTTTTTATATTAATGAAGATAAAGTTATTGCTTGGCACAAGTTAAAAGAAAAATATTCTCCTAAAATCGTATTCCTTTTTGGTATTCACCCAAAACAATTAGGTATATCTTCTCTTTTTATGCTTAACGGGCCAAATCATTTCAGTGAGTGTATTTGGTTGCCTACTTTATCTTTAAATAATTTGGAAAACAATAAGGAAGCAAAGAGACATTTATGGGAAAATGCTATGAAACCTGTTTTTATAGATACTAAATTTGGAGGTATCTAACTTTGTCAACTCCCGAACAAATTCTAAAACAATATTGGGGTTATACTGATTTCAGACCCTATCAAAACGAAATTATCGCAAGTATTCTTAACAAAAAAGATACACTGGCACTATTACCAACCGGCGGCGGCAAATCTATTTGCTATCAGGTTCCTGCATTAATTCTTGATGGTGTTTGTTTGGTTATTTCTCCTCTTATTGCATTAATGCAAGACCAAGTAAACAGATTAAAGGAATTAGAGATACCGGCAGAATGTATACATTCAGGTTTGCATTTTAATGAAGTAAAGAGGATTCTTGAAAATGCAATGCATGGTGCATACAAACTACTGTATATATCACCTGAAAGGTTACAAACAAAGCTGTTTAATGAATATTTAAGCGAATTCGATTTGAGTTTTATAGCAATAGATGAGGCTCATTGTGTGTCGCAATGGGGGCATGATTTTAGACCTGATTATTTAAAAATAGCCGAAATAAGATATGTTTTTCCTAATTCGCCCATTCTTGCACTCACAGCAACAGCCACACCCGATGTAAAAGCAGATATAGTCTTACAATTAAAAATGAGGAAAACAGAAGTATTTATACAAAGTTTTTCAAGAGAAAATTTGTTTTTTGAGGTTAGCTATTCCGAGAATAAAAGCGGTGATACGCTAAAGAAAATGAATAAAGATTGTAGTATTATTTATTGTAGAAGCCGCAAACAAACGGAAACAACAACAAAGTATTTGGTGGCAAGTGGCATTGAAGCAACAGCCTATCATGCAGGTATGCCTAAAGAAAAAAGGAATGAATCGCAGCAATTATGGATGGCAAACAAGAAAAATGTAATGGTTGCTACTACTGCATTTGGTATGGGCATAGATAAGCCCGATGTAAGATTGGTGCTTCATTACGATTCGCCGGAACATATTGAAGCCTATTATCAGGAAGCCGGAAGGGCTGGCAGAGACGGAAAAAAATCTTTAGCTATCACCTACTATAATAGTGCTGATATAGAAAGATTACTGGATAGTATTGAGATACAATTTCCTGCCGAGGCTTATATTAGAAAAGTGTATCAGTCTGTAGCAGAATATTTACAAATTGCTATTGGTGTGCAACCCGATAAATATTTTTATTTCGACTTATTTGACTTTTGTAAAAAATTTTCTTTTAAAGCTACATACGCCTTGCCGGCATTAAAAATATTAGAACAAGAAGGATTATGGACATTAACCGAAGCCGTTTATAGCCCGGCAACTATACAATTTATTACAGACAGGCATGTTCTTGATAACTTAGTACAACACCACCAAGAATTAGGTTATATTATTGTTGGTTTATTGCGTATGTATAATACAATATTCCACTTACCTACCCCTGTAAGGGAGTCTGCAATTTGCAAACAATTAAAACTTAAACAAGATGAACTTGCTAGTGCCTTGAGCCGATTAGAGAAAATGGAAATCTTAATCTATAACAAACCGGCAGAAGGGCCACAAATTTTCTTTCACCATTGCCGTGCAGACAGCAACTATTTAATAATAGATTTTAAACGTATTAATGCATTAAAGAAACGGCATATAGATAGAACAAATGCTATGATAGCGTTTTTAGAGAATAAAACAATTTGCAGAGAAAAGATTATTTTAGAATATTTTGGTGAAAAGCCCAAACAAAACTGCGGACATTGTGATGTATGTAGGAGCAAGGAAAAACAGATATTTAACAAAAATGCAGTAAGGGATAATTTGTTATTTGCTATTAAAGAACAAAAATCCATAACTATACAACGATTAACCGAAAACTACATTGGTGAAACTAAAATTAAAGTTCTTGACTTATTAAGAGAAATGATAGATGACAGCGTAATTGTGTTAACAGAAGACAATAGAGTGTGTATTGAATAATATGTGCAGAGGATTGCATGAATTGTATTTTTTGGACAGACCCGAGTATCAAGTGAATCGTGCAAATCATGATTCAGATAAAACTAAATTACTTTTTTCTTTATTATTTATATTTGAAATAAAAATACGCAAATTATGTAACTATCCCTTTTAGTTATGTAACTAATAAAATTGCAGAGTAGCCCACCTTTGCATAGTGAAAATGAATTCACAAATTAAAAATTAATAAAATGGAAAATTGTAATCATGGCGTAAAATTAATAGGCGCAATGTTAGTAGGTGCAGCAGTTGGTGGTGCTTTAGGTATTCTTTTTGCTCCAAACAGCGGTAAAGACACTCGTAAAAAAATCATAGGTTCATCAGAAGATGTTGCAGATGATATTAAAGGACATTTTAATGACTTTCTTAGAGAAGTAAAAAGAGAAATGGATTCTGTAAAAAACAAAGCAGATGAAATGATAGAAGTTGGTAAAAACAAAATGAAATAATTTTTTAATTAAACTAAACGAATCACTTTTTTTATATGGAAAAGAAAAAACTTACTACAGCAGGTGGCAGGCCGTATTATGATTACGAAAATACAATGACCGTCGGTAACCGTGGATTGGCACTTTTACAAGATTATTATCTTCAGGAAGATATGGCACATTTCAATCGCGAACGTATTCCTGAAAGAGTGGTACATGCTAAAGGTGCCGGTGCTTTTGGCACTTTTACTGTTACACACGATATAAGCAAACATACTAAAGCAAAAATATTTTCTGAAATTGGTAAACAAACACGCTTATTTATAAGATTTTCGCAGGTAGCCGGAGAAAAAGGCAGTGCCGACAGCGAAAGAGACCCTCGTGGTTTTGCAATTAAGTTTTATACCGAAGATGGCAATTGGGATTTAGTAGGTAATAATACTCCTGTTTTCTTTATTAAAGATGCTAAAAAGTTTTCTCATTTTATACATACACAAAAACGTGACCCTAAAACGAACTGCAAAAATCCTACAATGGTGTGGGATTTTTGGAGTTTGAATCCTGAAAGTCTGCATCAGGTAATGATATTGATGAGTAACAGAGGTACACCGTTTTCTTATAGGCACATGAACGGATTCGGAAGCCATACCTTTTCGTTAATTAATAAAAGTAATGAAAGAGTTTGGGTTAAGTTTCACTTTAAAACCTTGCAAGGAATAAAGAATTATACAGGCAAAGAAGCCTTAGAGATGCGTGGTATAGACCCGGACCAAGCAGCCCGAGATTTGGCTGATGCAATTGCCAATAAAGATTTCCCGAAATGGGCTATGCAAATACAGATAATGAATGATGAAGAAGCACATGCTTTTAAATTCAATCCATTTGACCTTACAAAAGTTTGGAGTCATAAAGATTTTCCACTAATTGATGTGGGCATTATAGAACTAAATCAAATGCCCGATAATTATTTCAGAGATGTAGAACAGGCGGCATTCGCACCGGCGAATGTAGTTGATGGTATTGGTTATTCCCCCGATAAGGTTTTACAAGCTCGCATACTTTCCTATCCCGATGCCCATAGGTATCGTTTAGGAGTCAATTACGAACAAATACCTGTAAATAAATGCCCATACATGACAACTAATTATCAGCGAGACGGTACTATGCAAATGGGCGATAATGGTGCGGATAAACCTAATTACAGACCTAATAGTTTTGATGATATTATTACAGACGAAAGCTACAAAGAACCTGAAATTGTTTTGGATTCAAACGTTGCAGATTATTTCGACCGTAATGCAAATGATAACGACCACTATACACAACCCGGTAATTTGTATAGAAACGCACTAAATGACGATGAAAGACAACATTTAATAAGCAATATTGTAGAATCTATGAAGGGCATTACCGGAGATCTGAGAGCTATAATTATAGATAGACAACTATGTCATTTTTTTAGAGTAGATATGAAATTCGGTTTGGCTATTGCAAAAGGCTTGGGTATTATAATTGATGAAAATAAGTTAGAAAGAAATTATTAAATAGATTTTACATATTAAAATATTTATCATTCTTTATTAATGGATAATTCTTTTAAGATACCATTTTATGCCAAAGTGGCATTAATATTTATCAGCGTTTTTGCTGTTGTATATACAATGCGAATAGGACAGCATATTATTATTCCATTGTTATATACAACAATAATTGCTATTTTATTAAATCCATTTATTAATTATTTAATAAGACATAAGATTAAAAAATTACTGGCAATTTCTATTGCTGTATTTTTGGCTATTTTAGTAACATTAGGAATATTATATGTTGTAGCTTCTCAAATAACAATGGTAAGCGAAACATACCCTCAACTTATAGATAAATCTAATATTATAAGTACAAGATTAGTACATTGGGTTTCTATAAGGTTTAAGATACGAGAATATAAAATTAATACATGGATTACAAATACTCAAAATGAAATGATAACCAGTTTTTCTATAGGCGAAAAGCTTACTGAGGTTGGTCAAATGATTTTAGGTGGTATGTTATTGCCGGTTTATCTTTTTCTCATATTATATTACAAACCATTATTGCTTGAATTTATCCGTAAACTTTTTAAATCAGAACATCATATTGCAGTTGTAGATGTTTTAATAAATTCTAAACAAGTAATTCAAAATTATCTAATCGGTTTGTTTTTCGAAATGATAATTATTGCTATTCTTAATTCGGTTGGGCTGTTATTTTTAAACATTCAATATGCTATATTTTTAGGTATTACAGGGGCGATATTAAATATTATACCTTATTTTGGTGGTATTATTGCTACTGCATTACCAATGATAATTGCCTTTGTAACTAAAGATTCCTCAACATCTTCAATACTTGTATTTTTTGTATATATTTTAATACAATTAGTAGATAATCATTATATAATTCCTCATATTGTTGTATCACGAGTTAAAATAAATGCGCTTATTTCAGTAATTGTAGTTCTTATTGGCGATGCTGTTTGGGGAATTCCGGGCATGTTTCTATCTATACCCTTAACAGCTATTGTAAAAGTAATCTTCGACCATATAGAACCATTAAAACCTTGGGGGTTTTTATTAGGCGATATTGTGCCAACAACAAGTCCTAAATTTTCTTTTATAAAACCTAAAAGGATACCAATCAATCATATTTCGAAATAGCACTATTAAAAAAACTGACATTAAAACTGCACACTATAACCGCCTCCTATTTTGGTAAGAAACAATTAGCGGTATATAACAATTTATATTATGAAATAGTTATATACCGCTAATTACTTTTTTATAGAAAAATATTACATTTATTACTTCTTAAAAAGAAGGATAAATTATTTTGCCATACCTTTCTTAGCTTCTATACTAAGTGTAGCATGAGGCACAGCACGTAAGCGAGCTTTATCTATCAGTTTTCCGGTAACACGGCATATACCGTAAGTTTTATTTTCAATACGCATTAATGCTTTTTCCAGATTACCGGTAAATTGAATTTGACGACCTGCTAATTGAGATAATTGTTCTCTTTCCATAGCACCGCTGCCATCATCCATATTCATATATCTATTATCGGTATCTTCAGTACCTGCTTCTTCTTTTCTTGTTATAAGGCCTTGCAAGTAATTTAATTCCTTTCTTGCGGCTTCCAATCTGCTGGTTATCAACTCTTTAAATTCTGCAAGCTCCTCGTCACTATATCTATATACAGGGCCATGCTGTTGCTCAATGTTATCTAAAATAGAACGATAAGTTTCAGGCTGGTAACTAACCATCGTATTTTGAGATTCTTCAGGCATTTTTATTTTAGTATCCATACGGCGATGGGCTACCACAACAATTGGCTTTTTTTCTGTACTAACCCTTACAGGTGTTGCTACCGGCCTTGGTAATACAGGCATCTGTTTTACCGGAATACTGGAAACAGGTATTTTTTTTGCAGAAGCTGAAGGTTTGGTTGTTTCAGATTTTTTAGGCGTTTTTGCAGGTTTTTCTTTTACAGCCTCTATTACTTGTTCCGTATTTGCTTCTTTTTTGTCAGCAGTTTTGCTCTTTGTTTTTATTATAGGTTCTTCTATTTCTTCAATAGTAGCTTTAGTAGTAGTTTTAGACACAGATTTTAAATTATGGGTGGATGTAGATATATTTTTTGTTGCACTTATAGTTTCATTTGAAGCTTTTTTATCGCTTTTACTTTTTGATACCGGTTCTGTATTTACAATAGTTTCTGTTTGAACAAGTTCTTTATTTGTTTTTTTTGTTTTTACGTTCTCAATAGAAGGCTCAGACAAGGCTTCTACATTTTTTATTTTTACCGGCACATCTGCTTTTGCAACTTTTTTAGTTGTCGATTTTACTTTTTCAGAAGCACTATTTTCCTCTTGGTCTTTAGTTGAATCTGATATTGAGGGCGTGGCTGCCTTATTGGTTTTTAGAGCCATATTTTAAATGTTTTTTGATATTAAAATTTTCATCAATGAATCATTAACCTCTATATCAGTTCCATTACTAATTAAGGTTACTATTTTTAAGCTGTCTGCTAAAATTTCGGCGCAAATATAATTATTATAATTAATAATTGCATTGTTAAATGGTTCGTATTCTTCTATCTCAACATTTATGCGGTCGTTTACCTCAAAACCGGTCTCTTTACGTATTCTTTGTATTCTGTTTATAATTTCTCTTGCTATTCCTTCTTCTAATAGTTCCGGTGTTACAATAATATCTAAAGCTATGGTAAGGCTGTCTTTATTAGCTACCGACCAGCCGGGTATGTCTTCAGCAATTATTTCAACATCGTCTATATTTATTTCTATATTTTCATCATTTACTTTTAGTGAATATGTTTTTTTATTTTCTAATAAATTAATTTCTTCTTGATTCATTTGGGTAATGGCTGCTGCAACTTGTTTCATTTTAGCACCCATTTTAGCCCCTAAAGATTTAAAATTAGGTTTTATTTTTTTCTTAATAAACCCTTGTGAATCAGTTAGATATTCTATTTCTTTTATGTTTACTTCATTCTTAATTAGCTCTTCAACTTTTGATATTTGATTGATAATATCTGTATTGTTTACCGGAATAATTATTTTATGTAGAGGCTGGCGAACTTTTATATTTAATTTTTTTCTTAAAGATAAAACCAAAGAAGAAATATCTTGAGCCAAAGTCATTCTGTTTTCTAAATCTATATCTATAAAAGTATCATCGGCTTGCGGAAAATCTGCCAAATGCACAGAAGTAGATTCATTTCTATTTGTTACTTCATTTAAATTTCTATATAACCAATCTGCATAAAACGGAGAAACAGGTGCCATTAACAAAGCTAGTGTTTCAATACATTCGTATAATGTTTGGTAAGCACATATTTTATCATGTTCATAATCGCCTTTCCAGAATCTACGTCTGCATAAACGCACATACCAATTACTCAGCTGCTCATCAAGGAAATATTCCATTGCTCTAGCTGCCTGTGTTGGCTCATAATCATTTAAATAGTTTGTTACATTTTTCACAAGCGTATTTAAAACAGACAGTATCCATCGGTCTATCTCTTGTCGCTCATCTACAGGTATATAATTTTCCTCAAATGTAAATTTGTCTAAATTAGCGTATAAAGCAAAAAACTGATACGTATTATATAGGGTGCCAAAATATTTACGTTGCACTTCTTTAATACCTTCGGTATCAAAACGTAAGCTATCCCAAGGTGAAGTATTAGTAATTAAATACCAACGTGTGGCATCAGCACTGTATTTTTCAATAGTTTCGAATGGGTCTATTACGTTACCCAAACGTTTACTCATTTTATTACCGGCTTTATCTAATACTAAACCATTACTAACTACGGTTTTATATGCAACACTGTCAAACAGCATAACACTAAGAGCATGTAGCGTATAAAACCATCCTCTTGTTTGGTCAACACCTTCTGCTATAAAATCTGCAGGGAAATTTTTATTAATATTTTTCTTGTCGTCACGCTCAAATGGATAATGAATTTGAGCATAAGGCATAGCACCGCTATCAAACCAAACATCAATTAAATCAGGTTCTCTACGCATAGGCTCACCTTTTGTTGATGCCAGTATTATTTGATCAACATACGGTTTATGAAGGTCGAGCGTAGAACGGTCAAAAAATTGATTAGTACTTAATTTTGTATTAGCATTTTCAATCTCTTTTAATAATTCATCTATACTACCTATACATTTATGCTCATCACCACTTTCGCTAACCCATACCGGTAATGGAGTACCCCAATAGCGACTACGACTCAGATTCCAGTCAACCATATTTTCTAACCAGTTACCAAATCTGCCTTCACCAGTGGCTTTGGGTTTCCAATTAATGGTTTTATTCAGTTCTATCATTCTGCTTTTTACAGCAGTAGTTCTAATAAACCAAGCATCTAAAGGATAGTAAATAATTGGTTTATCTGTACGCCAGCAATGAGGATATGTATGTGCGTATTTTTCTATTTTAAAGGCATTGCCACTCAGTTTTAGTTTAACAGCAATATCTACATCAACATCTTTATAATCGGGGTCGTTTTTATAATTCTTTACATATCTGCCACTAAACTCGCCTGTATTGTCGTTAAACTTACCCTGTTTATCTACCATAGTAAGTATGCCTATTCCATTGGCTTTACCCACTTTAAAGTCATCTGCACCAAAGGCAGGAGCAGTATGCACAATGCCGGTACCGTCTTCTGTAGTTACAAAATCACCTGCAATAACTCGCCAAGGGTCTCCACCTGTTATTTCGGCAGTATTTCCATCAAAATGTAATAATTGTTCATATCGTAAACCAACAATGTCAATCCCTTTAAATTGGCTAAGAATAAGCCATGGTACTTCTTTAACAATATTTACCAAGTGTGAAGCATGCTCTTCACTGCCTATTATTGAATTTATTCTAATTATATAAGATTCGAAATCTCCATTATGGTTTTCTTCTTTTAAATATTTGCCAACAAGATTTTTTGCTAAAATAATATTTATTGGTTGGTGTGTATAAGGATTAAATGTTTTCACTAAAACATATTCAATATTAGCACCAACTGTTAGCCCGCAGTTAGAGGGTAATGTCCAAGGTGTTGTTGTCCAAGCAAGGAAATAAATCTCTTTATTATCGGCTGCATCAAAAAGAAACTGAGATTTATTATCATTTATAGCCTTAAACATGGCTACAATAGTAGTATCTTTAACCTCTTTGTATGTACCCGGTTGGTTTAATTCGTGGCTGCTTAAACCCGTGCCTGCCGCAGGTGAATAGGGTTGTATGCTTACACTTTTATAAAGTAAGTCTTTAGTAAACAATTCTTTTAATGCCCACCAAAGTGTTTCTATATATTCATTGTCGAATGTGATATAGGGCTGTGTCATGTCAACCCAGTAACCCATTTTTTCGGTAATATCTTCCCACTTGTCTTTATACCGCATTACCACTTCACGGCACTTTTTATTATAATCTTCTATACTTATTTTTTTGCCAATATCTTCTTTGGTAATACCTAATTCTTTTTCTACAAATAGTTCTACAGGTAAGCCATGTGTATCCCAGCCTGCTTTACGCTGCACCTGATAGCCTTTCATAGTTTTATATCTGCATACTAAATCTTTTAGTGTACGAGATATTACATGATGAATACCCGGCATTCCATTTGCACTTGGCGGACCTTCGTAAAATACAAACGGTTCACTACCTTCGCGAGTAGAAATGCTTTCTTCAAAACAATGTTCCTCCTTCCATTTTGCAATTATTTCTTGCTCTATGGAAGGCATGTTTAAGCCCTTAAATTCTTTATATTTATTCATTAATTATATGCCAACCTGTAAAATAGGTGCAAAGGTAGAAGTAAATTTTGTGAATTTTGTGTTATTTTTTTTGCAGAATCGTTTTTTTGTATTAAGAATTTTGTAGTGGTAATAGTAATGTAATTTGGCTAAATATTTACACATTAAAATACAAAATAATATATATGTTCTATAATTTTACGAGTTTATCAATTTTACAATTTTTTTAAATGCATTTTTATCAGCATTTATCCAGGTAATGGTAGTATCTTTTCTAAACCATGTCATTTGCCGTTTTGCGTAATTGCGGGTGTTCTGTTTAATTTTTTCAATAGCTTCCTGTAAATTACAGTTCCCGTCTAAATAATTGAAAAGCTCTGTGTAGCCAACGGTTTGCAAGTTTTTTAAATTTCGTAATGGGTACAGCTTTTCAACCTCTGTAAGTAAACCATTTTGCATCATTATATCTACTCGTTGGTTTATTCTGCTATAGAGAAGTTCTCTTGGCAACTCTAAACCAATTTTAATTATATTAAAATCTCTTTGTTTGGGTGTGTATGTTCTATACTCTAAAATACTTCTGTTTGTGCTTCGTTTAAAGGATAAAGCTCTTATCATTCTTAGCGGATTTAGTATTTCCCCTTTAGTATAAAATTCAGAATCTTCTTTTTTTATACAATCCTGTAGCCATTGTAGCCCAAATTGTTTATAATCTTCTTCTATTTTTTGGGTAATATCTTTATCTGTTTCAGGCATTTCATCTAGCCCTTCGCATAGAGATTTAATATATAAGCCTGTGCCACCGCAAACTATGGCTGCATTACTGTTACTGAAAATTTGTGATAAATAATTAATAGCAAGATTTTCAAAATCTGCCGCTGTTAATAACGTAGTAACAGGGTATTCATTAATAAAATAATGCTTTACCTCACTTAGTTGTTCTGTACTTGGTTTAGCTGTTCCAATATTCATTTCACGGTAGCACTGTCTGCTATCTGCAGAAATGATTGCTGTTTCTAAATATTTGGCAAGCAAAATTGCAATATCCGTTTTGCCTACTGCAGTAGGTCCACAAATTATGTATGCTGTTTTTTTATTAAGCCTTAAATCCATTTTACTTATTTGCATATTAAAGCTACTCCACATAGCTTTGTGCAGCATCTTCGGCATCATCACCGGCTATTTCGTCCTCACTTTCATCACTACCCTCACCTTCATTAGTATAACCTTCTTCCATATCGGCAACACCTACATCATATTTTTCTTCAATTTCCATTATTTTATCCGGATTTACGCCTTTAATACCGTATTGTGCCGGTGCTATGCCTTCTTTTCTTAAAATGAACGGATAAATGCGTCTTGGTGTTTCTTCTTTGCTAACACCTATTAACTGTACAAGGAAAGTCCATTTTTTATCGGGATTATATACATAAATAAACTTCTGGTCGGGTGTGCTTATTAAGGCAGACACAGGCGTTCTTGTCATAGATAATGCAGGAGCTCCTTTTTTATTTATCAGTACCTCCGAATTAAATTCCATTCCGTATTGCCATTTCTCGTCGCTAACATAAAAAGAAGCGGGATGTTTACCGTCAAATTCAAATGCTTTTACAATGCAATTATGAAAATCTAAATAAGTTTGTTGTCCTTGTATTTCTATATCTCTATAAGTCAGGTCGTCTTCTTCCCAATATATTCTGAAACGAAGTATGGTCATAATCAATTATTATTTCGTAAAAATAATGAATGATATGGTAGTTTCCATAAAAAAGATAATTTAGATTAAAATTGTGGTGATTTCCTTCTTAAAACAGCCTAAAAAAATGCTTGTAGAAACAACCCATCTACTACTAAAAATTTAAATGGGCAGTTTATTTTTTGTAATTTATTGATAATGAAGCACTTGTAAAAATAAAACTGCTCAAAAATTGCTCGTTTCCTATTCATGGTGTGAAGTTTATTTTTATTAGCTAATTGGGTTTGGGTGTAAGGTATTTAACTTTATAATGGCGGTTCGGAATTTAATAGCACCTATTAAGGGTAAGTATGGGCTGTTTTTCTTGTTGGGCAAGGGTTTTAGGGTGGGTGTTTTTTGTGTGATTTTAGTTTTAATTGTTAAAATAAATATTATGAAAGACGTGTTATTTGATAATCATGAATTCTTTATGATAAATTTTCTCATTTATTATTGCTTCAAGTATATATATGCCTTCTGGTTCATTAAGTATTATTTCTGCTTGTTGATTGGTTTTTATAATAAGTTCTTTTACTTTTACTCCAATCAAATCAAATATTCTAATTGTTGCATACGAATCATTCAATGCATTTATATTAACTATAAGTTTATTTTTACACGGATTTGGATAAATATCTATTTTATTTATAACTATATTTATTTCTTTTACCTCCAATGTATTTTTAACATATATTATTCTGCTGTAATAAGAATCTGAAATAAATAAATCACCTGCTTTGTTTGCAGTCAATCCAAATACTTGCCCCATTTCTGCATTTGTTGCCGGTCCATTATCACCACTAAAACCATCGGTATCATTGCCGGCATAGCTACTTATTATGCCCCATTGGTCTATTTTACGAATAACAAAACCATATATATCTCCAACATATATATTGCCGTTATTATCTAAGGTTATTGCATAAGGTCTTATAAATTTAGCTGCGGTTGCGGGTCCATTATCGCCACTATTACCCAAAATGCCCGTACCTGCTATTGTACTGATAGTACCATCTATTGCAGCTACTTTTCTTACCCTTAGATTTAGTGCATCTGTAATATAGATATTGTCGCTTGTATCTATGGCTACACCACTTGGTAAATTTAATTCGGCAGCAGTAGCTGCAATTCCATCACCATTATAACCGCCTACTCCCGTACCGGCAACTGTAGTAATAATACCGGCAGTATCTACTTTCCAAATAACATTTTTGCCCGTTATAAATGCATTTCCCCATTTGTCTATTGCCATAGCACATAACCAAGGTATGCCGGTTGTGGTAGCAGGTACACCATCACCCACATATATACCAGTACCATTACCGGCAAATGTTGTAATAATACCGTTTGTATCCACTTTTTTTATTTTTGTAGCATCAACATCTACAATATAGACATTACCAATGGCATCTGTAGCTACACCATATACATTTTTCAACTTAGCAGCCGTTGCAGGTCCGTTATCTCCACTGTTGCCATACGTTCCATCGCCTGCTATGGTAGTAATAACCCCACCAACAGCGGGGCTTATTTTCCGTACTCTGCCTACATCGCTTATATATAAATTGCCGTATTTGTCAAGTGCATTACCAATCGGCCCTACTAAAAAGGCATGTAATGCGGGTATATTGTCGCCATTATAACCGGATGAACCGCAACCAGCAACAGTAGTAATAATTTGTGCATGTATATTAAAAGCCAAGAGGCAAAAAAGGAGGTAAAGTGTGTGTTTCATAATATAATGTTTTTAACTAAAGACGTAAATTTTAATACTTTTCTTGGGTATATACTATTTCACAATTTCTTAAACACAATAATATACTATAAAAGTAGCAACAAAATTTGTTAATGCAGTGAATTTTATTAAGTAACATAAACTTAATATTGGCGTAATATTGGTAATGGTTTAGAATTTTTAGATGATTTCATTTTTTGTCACTAGTTTGTAGCGGTGCTAAGTGCATAGCAAACTCGTTCTTCCGGATGTTCCACAGGTGATCAGGAATTATAAATAAAACCGCGAACGTATTCATGGAACAAATGCTATATGACAAGAAACGCATCTAGGAATATTAAAAACAAATGCATCTTTTGGCAACTAAGGTTATAAATTAGTTATAACATTTCTATCTCTTTCATTTAGCTTTGTCAAGTAAATGCCTTCACAGAAGGAGTTTATTCTCACTTCCGGATTCCCTGCGGAAAATCAGGAAGAAAGGAGGAAAACCCTGCTGATTTTGGCAGGAAATAAAAAAACCTGTTATTCGGGATGCTCCAAAGTGCATCTCTTATTGCAAATCATTCCATCTCAGATGGCATTTTTCTTGATAAAACGGCATTTAGCTGTCAAGAAGAAAAAATAGACCTGAACCATTAAAAAAAATGAAACTATATTTTTTTGCTGTCCAAATCCTTAAAAAGAAACTATATTGTGGGCTAAAATAATGATATGAGCAAAGTACTTGCCACATCCAAAATTTGGCATACCTTAAAAAGTAAGTCAGGATTTAATATAGGGGTGATTTCAGTATTTGCGGTTTTGGTAATGGTTTTTGTAATGGGACTTATAAATATATATAGTGCCGACCTTGGCTTTCATTTAAAATCTGCAGAATGGATATTAAAAAACAAAAAATTTATTTACACTGATTCTTTTAGCTTTGGGTCAGACGGGCATCAATATTATGATTTACAATGGCTTTTTCAATTGATAGTATATTTTTTCTATAAATTAGGGCAGCCTGTATTAGTTATTGCAAATGCATTGCTCATTTGTTTTTCAATTGCATTAACATGGTTGCGTTTTTCAAAATATGAAACTACTGTCCCAAAAAACATCAAAGCGGCTGTATTTGCATTATTTGCCTTTTTGTTTGTCCTACCTCTTACCTTCGAAATTAGACCGCATGTATTATCGTGGATATACTTAAACCTTTTGTTACTGGCACTTGAAGCATATAAAAGTGGCAAACACAAGACCGTTTTTTTTCTGCCGGTAATAATACTTTTTTGGGTTAATAGCCATAGTCTCTCTATTTTAGGCTTGGTAACTATTGGTACTTATAATATAGGACTTAGTTTAGAAAATAAAAGAATTGACAAAAAACTTTTGTTGTTTTCCGTTTTTGCTTTTTTTGCTTTTCTAATAAATCCGTATTTCTTTAACGGACTACTTTTTCCATTTAAGCAATTCGCTTTAATATCCGGTAACGGAGCTGCTAAAGCTTACATTGGCGAGTTCACTTCGCCATTTCAAGTAAGTGAGATTGAAAAATGGGGTAAGTATTATGTTTCAAACCCGTTGTTACTTCTTCATGTATCTGGAGTGTTAGTTATTGTTTGTTTTTTTCGTTCCTTAATGAAAAAAAACTTTATTGATGCTTTATTACTGGCAGCTTTTCTCTTTCTTTTAAACTTGGGGTACAAAAATTACGGTTATTATTTAATGGTAAGCCTCCCCTTACTATCTCGGAACATAATAGATTGGATGGAGAAACGATTGATAACTAAACAAAAAAAAGCAATTACACAGTTGCAAAAGGAAAAGAACAAAAAAGGGGAAGTGTTAACAGTTCCGGCATTCAACAGTAGAGTATTTCAAGGAATGGCAGTTCTAATTATTTCCCTAACTATCCTCATAAGCATTACATTCATAAATGACGGATTTCAAATTTTTTTGCGAGCAGAGAATCGATTTGGTTTTAAAGAAGATAAAAACCAATTACCTGTTGAAGCTACCGACTTCCTTGTCAAAAACAATATAAGTGGAAAAATATTAAACCATTTCAATTTTGGTGGTTACCTGATGGCTCACACTAATGCCAAAGTTTTTATTGATGGTCGTCTTGAACTTATAGACGAAGCCTTTTTTAATAGTTACTATATTAGTGTTACAGAACAAAACGGAGTTAAAAACTTATTAGATTCATTTGACCCCGATATAGTTATATTTCCACATAGGAACGAGGTAGCTTGGTGGTTTTATTTTCTTTCTAATAAAAACACTTCAGGATATAAGCCTGTTTATTTTGATGGTCTTTCTGTTATATATCTTAAATCATCAGTTTTTCGTCAAATTCCCGAATTAACAGAACAGAATGTTTTAAAAGATATGGATGTTAATGCCATTAAGAAACTTGATTCACTTGTTCGTAGCCCTAAAAAGCCTGAAGGCGTAGAGGGGTGGTTGCATAGTATTTGCAAAAAACAGGTGCACCCCATAGAAGATATAGGAAAAGCTACGTTTTGTTTCACTAACGGGTTTGATACTGCAGCATTGGTATATTCAGTAAAGGTTATGGAGGAATCTACTGTGCATTATCCCGATATATATAGATACCTTTATGTTTAT
>CAIWXG010000142.1 GCA_903916555.1 uncultured Bacteroidota bacterium | reverse complement strand
TAGAAGGTGCAAATATCTATGCACGCATACAAGGCTTTATATCTACTGTCAGAAAACAGGAACAAAATGTTTTTGACATGATCAAACTATCTTTTACCCCAAATTTTAAATATGAACTAAAAAAAGGTAGTAAATAATTACAACCTATGAATACTTTTGCTAAAGAACAATTAGCTATCAAGATAGATATAGGACAAAATGCTATGGAAATGTTTGAAACTGTAAAAGATTTTTTTAGTTTAAAACAGCAAACCGAACTTATTAATTCAATTAATACAACATTACTTGGCGAAGATGTTAATTACGAACTATATTTTAAATCAATAGATGACAATATAAAATGGTATAATGCACGTTTTCAACCTGTTATAAATGAAGAAAACTGCACAATTGGTGCAATAATATCTTTGAGAGACATTACAATAAGGAAAAATTTAGAATTAGAAGCAACAAAAATAAAAGAAGACCTTATAATACGTAATCATGACTTGGAACAATTTGCATATATCGTATCACATAATTTAAGGGCACCGGTAGCTAGTATTCTTGGCTTAACCAGTTTATTAACTGATGGCATAGTAGCAGAAACAGAAATGATGGAAATAATTACCGGTGTGCAAGAAACAAGCTATAAATTAGACGAAGTTATAAAAGATATAAACAATATTATAAGCTTAAATAAAGATGTTTCAGAAAAGCGAGAATTAATTAGTTTTCCGAAATTAATTAATGAAATTGTATTTAGTTTAAATAACAGTTTCGATTCTATAAAATTTAGTTTAATTACAAATTTCAAACAAAACGAGTCTATTAATTCTATTCGTAGTTATTTCCATAGCATATTTTATAATTTAATTTCAAATAGCATTAAATATCGTAAAGTAAATATAGAACCTATAATAGAAATATCAAGTATGGTAAGTGATGACAATATATATATAGTATTTAAATATAATGGGATAGGTATAAATTTAAATAAAAATGGTCGTAAAATATTCGGTTTATATAATAGATTCCATAATCATGTTGAAGGCAAAGGAATCGGTTTATTTATGGTTAAAAAACAAGTAGAATTATTGGGTGGTTGCATAGAAATAAGCAGCGAAGAAAATATTGGTACGATATTTAAATTAAGCTTTCCAATAAATTAAAAAAACTATTTATCGCTATCATAAAATACAACGGTCATTTCTTTCACAGCTTCAGCAATACTATTTGCATCATATCCACATTCTTTTTGTAATTCTTCCGGCTTACCGTGTTCTACAATACGGTCAGGAATGCCCAATATTTTTATATGTTGTGTGTAATTATTTGCTGCCATAAACTCTAATACTGCACTGCCAAAACCACCCACAATAGTACCGTCTTCAACAGTAATAATTTTTGAATACTTTTGAGCAATTTCATGTAGCGTGATTTCATCAATAGGTTTTACAAAACGCATATCATAATGAGCTGGATATATATCTTGTTCTGCCAAAATTTTACATGCTGTAACTGCAAAATTACCTACATGTCCTATAGTTAGTATTGCAATATCATTACCATCACAAATTTTTCTTGCCGTACCAGTAACTATTTTTTCAAACGGTTGTTGCCAATTAACAGTAACTCCCGTACCACGCGGATACCTGATAACATAAGGCGCATCCATATCGGGCAAAGAAGCTGTGTACATTAAGTTTCTAAGTTCTACCTCGTTCATTGGCGCACTTACAATCATATTAGGTATGCACCGCATAAAAGCTAAATCATAAGCACCATGATGTGTTGGACCATCATCGCCAACCAAACCGGCACGGTCTAAACAAAAAACTACCGGCAGGCTTTGTATAGCTACATCGTGTATTACCATATCGTAAGCCCTTTGTATAAAAGAACTATAAATATTGCAAAATACCTTAATGCCCTGTGTTGCTAAGCCGGCACTAAGAGTTACTGCATGTTGCTCAGCAATTCCCACATCAATAGCTCTATCGGGCATAGCATCCATCATTATTTTCATAGAACTGCCCGAAGGCATAGCAGGAGTAATACCCATAATCAGAGGGTTTTCCTTAGCAAGTTCTAATAAGGTTTGCCCAAAAACATCTTGATATTTTGGCGGCTCCGGTATTAATGAAATTTTTTTATTAATCTTTCCGGTTATTTTATCAAATGTACCGGGTGCATGCCAAAGCGTTTGGTCTTTTTCAGCAAGACCATAACCTTTACCTTTTATTGTTTTTATATGTAATAATTTTGGGCCGGGTATTACATTTAGCCCTTTTAGTGTTTCGGTAAGTTTAAGTACATTATGCCCGTCTATTGGTCCAAAATATCTTAAGCCTAAAGCCTCAAAAAGATTACTGCTTTTAGAAACAACACCTTTTAGCCCAGCTTCAACTTTCGATGCCAATCGTTGAAAATCTTTAGTAGGTAACATTCCTAAAATATTCCAAACATCATCTCTAAATTTATTATACGTTTGCGATGTAGTAATATCCGTTAAATATTCTTTTAAAGCCCCCACATTAGGGTCTATTGACATATTATTATCGTTAAGAATAATTAATATATTGGCATTACTTACCCCTGCGTGGTTTAGAGCTTCAAAAGGTAGGCCAGCAGTCATAGCACCATCACCAATAACAGCAATATGCCTGCGTAAGTCATCGTTTTTTAACTTAGAAGCCAATGCCATGCCTAAAGCCGCTGAAATAGAAGTTGAAGAATGCCCTACACCAAATGCATCATAAATACTTTCACTGCGTTTAGGGAAACCACTAATACCACCATATTTTCTATTGGTATGAAAAACATTTTTTCTGCCTGTTAATATCTTATGTCCATAAGCCTGATGGCCTACATCCCAAATTAATTGGTCTGTTGGTGTATTAAAAACATAATGTAGTGCTACGGTTAATTCTACAACACCTAAACTGGCACCAAAATGCCCACCATGCACACTTACGCAATCAATAATAAATTGACGTAATTCATTACATACTTGTTGCAATTGATTTTTGCTTAACTTCCGTAAGTCATCAGGCGTATTTATGAGACTAAGCAGTGGCCCTGCGGCAATTTCTTCCATTCACTAAAATAAATAGTCTGCAAAAATAAATAAAAAATAATTTCTAACACCAATAGTGAAATCATAAATAATGATTTCGCACCTTAAAGTGTTGAAATGACGTTAATTTCTAAACCCAGTACCTAAAATCACATCTGTTTGGCAATATAATTGTACTTTTAATAATTGAAAAAAATGAAAATGAAAAAAATCCTTATTCTCTTTGTACTTTCAATTGCATTTAATTATAATGCGAAAGCACAAAAGACAGTTGATACATCAATTATAAAAAAAGATACTTTACCGTATCTTAAATACCCTACAATACCTGCATTTAATATTCTTTCTGTTGATTCTGTAACAATATTCAATACTTACAATATTCCTAAAGGAAGGCCAATTGCTTTAATGTTTTTCGACCCCGATTGCAAACACTGTAAAGCAACAATGAAATTATTAAGAGCCGGCATGGACTCTATTCAAAATATTAGAATCTATATGCTTACACCTGCACATAGTTGGGAAAACATAAGAAAATTTTATGCCGATAACCATATTGCCGACTATAAAAATATTGAAGTATATGGCAGGGATTATGAATTTTTCTTTTTTGCTTATTATGGGGTCAAGTTTGTTCCTGACCTAGCATTATACGATGAGAATAAAAAATTAATTAAACTATTTGAAACAGACATTACAGTTAAAGAACTGTACGAACTTACACATAAGTAGCATACATATACCGATATTTAAACTGTTAGTAACGTGTGTATTTTTACATTTAAGTAACATTGCAAGCACCTATAAAACCACAAATATTAGTAACTTTGGTTTAAATATAGTATCTTATGTTTGATGACGAAATGAATGAAGATGATTTTTCACCAATTGAGGAAATTCTGGTTAGATACGAAGGTGTGAAAAACGGGATTTTAGGTGAGTTTATGGATGAAGAAGATTATGAACGTATTATAGAATATTATTTCCAAAATAGCAATGAATCTGAAGCACTTTTAGCTTGCGATATTGCTAGAACTTACTATCCGTTCTCCTCTTCTATACTTTTGCTGAAAGCAGAAATCTTGTCTCAGGTGCAAAAATATGGACAAGCATTAAAAACGCTTGATGAAATGGCTAAGTATGATGAAAATAATCTTGAAGCAGTATTATTGCGTTCTGATATTTTATTGAGCCAATTTAAATACGACCAAGCAGCATTATGGCTTGAAACAAATACTAAGTTATTTACAGGCAAAGAAAAGATAGAAATTTTATTAGAACTGTCTGATGTTTATGATGAGGCAGAAGAATTTGAAGCAGTTTTTGAAACGCTGAAAAGAGTTATTAAAATAGACATAAGAAATGAAGAAGCATTGCAAAAAATTTGTTTCTGGGCAGATTTTACCGAGAAATTAGAAGAGAGCGTTATTCTACATACAAAACTAACTGATGACGACCCTTATAACTCCTTAGCTTGGTTCAACCTTGGTGCAGCCTATCAGGGCTTAAAACTATACGAAAAAAGTATAGATGCTTATGAATATTGTATTGCTATAGATGAGAAATTTGAATTCGCTTATAGAAACATGGCTGATGCATACATGCGTACCAAATGCTACGAAAAAGCATTGGAAGTATTAGAAAAGCATATTGAAATAGCGAAACCTGAAGATGTAATTTTTGAAGCAATGGGTTATTGCTGGGAAAAGAAAAAGGACTTCCAAAAAGCACGTCATTTTTATCGTTTGGCATCACAGCTTAATCCACAAGATGACGGCATTTTTTATAAAATTGGTGAGACCTACGCTAGAGAAAAGCAATGGGAAAAAGCTGTTAAATCTTATAGTGTTGCATTAAATTTAGATAAAGAAAATGCTTCGTATTGTATGGCAATAGGTAATTGCTTAATGGAGCTGAATGTGCAAAGTGAAGCTTTGGTATGTTACTTAAATGCAGTAAGACTAAAACCTGCGAACAAAACTACTTGGCTTGCTTTAATTAGAGGTCTTTTTTTAGCCGGCTATATAGAAGAAGTATTGATACAATTGGAGGTGGCAAAAGAAAACTGCGGAGAAAAAGCAGAATTTTACTATTACCATGCAGCCGCTTTATTTGAAACAGGTATGGCAAAAGAAGGTCTTTTACAATTAGAAAAAGCTTTAAAACTGTCGCCTTCTAAGGTAAAAGTATTTACAAGCCTTAATTCAGAATTTTTACTTCGCAATCCGGTGGCAGAATTAATAGGCAAATACAAGAAAAAATAAAATAAAACAAAAACTTTTGAGCAGCTATTATTGTATTCCTAATATATAGTTATATTTTATTCGTGATGTGTTGATTTATTATAGAATTTAATTCGAAATTTAGGAATATATCTTGAAAGTTAAATTGCCTTTTATATTTGGTATTAAAAAATAATATTTCCTTCAAGAATTTTTCTTATCTAATAGGTATATATTTTTGGGCTAATGGACAAAAAGTAAGCTGAAAAAGCCTGACGTGCTTACTGGGTTTGGGGTTTGATGATATTAATACAAATCGATGTAGCATATCAAAAAAATATAATCCTACGAAAGGCATACCTACATAGCATTGTAGGGTTTTTTTAAGGCATTTTTCTCTAAGTAAATATCAAAAATAGCCTACTTTTTGTCCATTACACCATATTTTTTAATTCTGCAATACCGCAATAAACATGCTGTCTGCTTTTTCTGCTATGCCATTAATCAGGTGCATTTCTATTAATTTAAGATTTGTAGTTTTACATAAATAGGTGATTACATCTTCGTTTTCGCTTTTGAAAACAGAACAGGTAATGTAAATCATTCTGCCTCCCGGTTTAAGGTATTTTGATATATTAACACTTATTGTTTTTTGTTGGTCTGTATATTCTTTTAGGGTATTTGCATCAAAAAAGAAAAGTTGTTCCGGTGTGCGTGCATAAGTGCCCGATCCTGAGCAAGGAGCATCGCATATTATATTATCAAATAGCTTTCCTTTTAAAGCATTATTTAATGTTTTTTCGTTTGTAGCATCTGTTAAATGTGCTACCGGTTGTATATGCTTATATAATTTAAATCGCTGCTTTAGATTATATATAATCGATTCTCGTTTGTCTGATATTGTGAGCCTTACGCCTGGTTCTAAATCTTTTAAAAGTAAGGATTTACCACCTGCACCTGCACAGCAGTCATACCATAATTCATTTTTTTGGGGCTTAAAAAAGTTACCTGTTTGTTGTGAAGAGGCATCTTGAACCACATAATTTTCAGAGGGTAATAGTTCGTCAATTTTTGCTCCATTTGGTAATGCAAAACAGTTGTCTTTTATAAAACGATAGGGGATAGTTGCTTTTTCTAATAATTGAAATAGCTGTTCTTTGTCTTTGCGGATTCTAATAAAAAGAGAAGGTTGTATAAGCATAGATTTCAACCACTCCATTTTTGTAATACCCTCTGAAAATTGAATTTCATTAGGAAATATTGAATTGTAATCAATTGCTATATCATTGTCAGGTATATCTTTAAAAATGTAGTTTAAATTTTCGCTTAATAGGTCATTATTTGTGTATTTGATACACGTTTTTAATTTTTCTTCAAATACCTGTATATCAAACCCTTTGCTACACCTATACCAGCTATAGCACATTTCATTCAAAATTTTTCGGTCTCTGCTACCTAATTTCGGGTTCTGCTTGTAATAGTTTTTTAGAAAATGTGATAGTGGTATTTCCCCTTTATAGTTATTTATTATTGTAGTAATGTGCAGCCATAAATATCTCATTTTATCTGTTTTATTGTATTTATCTACTTTCTTAGTTTTGAATAAATATTTTAAATGTAAAGATTCATAATTTTACACAAACCCTTAATCACCATTTGTTTATACAGTAAGTAACTATTTCTTCAATGTCAATAATATGTCTGGCAGTTAAATCAATACGCACAAAAAACTCTTTATTTTCTTGTCCGTTAATAAAAATAGGTCTATGTTTACTTGGCAATACCGTTACTACAAATACATCTTTGCCATCTATTTTATATAACTGACCACTCACATTGCTTTTTACAGACAATGAAAGAAAATGTTCTAACATCTGTTCGAATTCTAATTGAAAATAGACATATTTGTTTATTCCGTTCGATAAGCTGTAGTCAAATTCAAGACCTTGTATTTCACCTTTACTGTTAATACCAATAAATAGAAAGCCGCCATTTGCATTTAAAAAAGCACAAATTGTTTTGGCAATAATTCCCTTTATACTTATACCACCTTTCTTTGTTTTATGATTAAATAATAAGGTAGGTTTAAATTCTATCTGATGATTTTCGCCATTACTTATGTAGTTAATTAATGAATTTAAATTATCATTATTGCTATATATATTATTATCATTTATAAAAGGTTTATTATAATCTGTCCAATCAAAAGGTGTTTTTAATATTTCAATTAAAGCAGCCTGTGTAATATCGTATTCGTAAAAATTTATTGTTTCTTTATAGTTTTTGTAATTATATTGGCATTGTTCATAATACCATAGTTCGTGTGTAAGACCTGTAATTATGCTTTGGGGGTCGTTAGCCCATCCTAAGTTGCCTATGCCATGTATTAAAAAACTATCGCCTTCTTTATCTTCAATTACATATTTTTCTTCCGGCTTATCTATTACTACAAAAATTGCAATTCCATTACCAATAGTATTTTCAAAATCAATATCATTACCGGCAAAGTTTATTTTAGTATTCGTTCCCTCATTAAAAAAAATACTTAATTTTTCACGTGCTATTTTATCAGTTTGATAGGTTTCGCCCTTGCGACTTAGAAATGAATTTATATAATTCTGATAAATAAAAAATGCTTGCTCTCTGGCATATATGGGATTGTTATTTTCAAATTTTTCTTCAAGTTCTATAAATTCTATTTCGTTCGTTTTCTTTAAACGAATTAATTTTAGTTTAACCACATAGTGAAATGTTGCTTTCATATTTTATTGAAGAAAAATTTAATATACTAATATACTTAAAAATATTGAATTTATATGTAAGCTAATCTAATAAAGAATTTTATTGTTTAATGTAAATAACAAAATGTATCTCTTTTAGCATTTCATTCTATGCAAATATACGGATTTATAGGTGTTTAGTAAGATTAGGGTATGTTTTGGTAATATATTTATTATTTTATTAAAGCATGTAATTTGTTATAAACAATGTTTCTTTGCATAAATTTATTTTCAAACAATATTATGTTATTTAAAAATGCGATTTTACTATTTTGCTTATTATTTTCTTTGCAAGTATTAGGACAGATAGATAATAAACTATTTATTGGAGTAGCTACATTAGACAGTGGCATAACTATTTCTTATAAGTTTCATTTTTCTATAACGGATAATGAAATTAGTGGTTATACAATTGCTGACGTTAATGGACAAAACGAGACAAAAAGTAGTATTACAGGAACGATTGATGATGCGCAGAAGCGTATTAAATTTAAAGAATCTGGCATTATTTATACAAAATCGATAAGCGATAAAGCAGAATTTTGTTTTATACAGGGAAATTTAAAGCGTTTGAAGTTTAAAGGTACAACTGCACTTAAAGGTGATATTGAGGGTTTTAAAGCAGACGGAGTTACACAATGTGCTAGTGGTAAACTAATTTTAATTGATGCGGCAAATGCCATGCAATTCTTGCTTAATCATAATGTGTTTGATTCATTACAGGCAAGTGATAAAAACAATAATAAGGTACTTGTAAATAAAAATACAGAAAGTCAAAAGAAAGTGATTAATAATGATAGTATTGTGATTAATAGCCAAACGATCAACGAAAGCAAAATAGAGCCAATAATAACAGCAGAAACGATACCAAAACAAATTCTAAAAATAGCACCTGGAAAAACGATTGAAATTCGTTGCGCTGTTTCAAACTATACATTTGAAGTATGGGATGACAAAAATGTGGATGGTGATATAATTGATGTTTATGAAGGCATAAAGCCGGTTTTGAAAAATTACACATTGACCGAAAATAGAATTCATTTAAACTTAAAC
>CAIWXG010000141.1 GCA_903916555.1 uncultured Bacteroidota bacterium | reverse complement strand
TTCATGCTTCATTCCAGGATTAGGGCAACTAATAAAAGGACATATCATAAAAGCATTATTCATTTGGATTATAGTAGGAATTGTATCCTTTATTTTTTGGTGGACAATTATAGTACCATTCTTATTTTGGGCATGGAATGTTTATGATGCATATAATTCAAACTAATTTCGCCTAATGAAAAAATCTTTAAAATTTCTATTACTCCTTTTATCACCGTTTGCACAATCATGTGGGCAGGAAAGAGCGTTAAATAATTATTCAGATTGCGATATACATGGGAGCGCCAATCCCAATAGACCTGAGTATAAATTAAATGAGTATAAAAATCGTTATGTTACTCCAAAAGAGAATGATTTTAAGGAGGATATTACATTCAATCAATTATTAGCTAGTGGAGATGAAACTGAATTTCCAATTGAAAAGGCGGTAAACATAAGCGGATATGTTTTTAATGTAAAAATGGGAGGCATAGAGACTTGTAACTGCAAAGCTCAAGATGAAGACCATAGAGATACCCATATTGAACTAACACCCGATGAACAGCATACAGAGCCTCAATACAGGTTAATTGTTGAGGTTACTCCAAGAATGAGAGCTGTATTTACAGCAAAGGGCTTAGATTGGTCAACACAGGCTTTAAAAGATAAGTTGATAGGACATAGGATAAAAGTAGAAGGGTGGCTATTTTATGACGAAGAACACAAAAGCCAGTCATTTGCAACTAATCCCAATGGAGAACGAAATTGGAGAGCAAGCTGTTGGGAATTGCATCCTGTTACAGGTATAAAAGTGATTGATTAAAAAAACTCTAATTCAAATTACATGACAATGAAATACCTATTAATTATTATTCTTATTTTATTATTTTCTTGTGTTGGAGACAATAAGGAAATTAAAAATACTACTAAAAGTCCAAATATTAAAAATCAATTGCAATCCTCCAATAGCAAACTTCAAATTATTATTCAACCATTTGATGATTTTCCTATACAAAGGGCTAATTTTATTTATAATAATGTAAAAAATATTTATTCCAACACTGTATTGTTTAAATCCGTAGCCTTACCTAAAAAATCGTATTATCCTGCAAGAAATAGATACAGAGCAGATTCAATAATTAATTGGCTATCGGAGAGAGTAACTATAAATCAAATAATAGCCGGCTTAACTACCAAAGACATAAGTGCAACAAAAGGCAATTATTTAGATTGGGGTATAATGGGACTTGGTCAGTGTCCTGGCAATGCTTGTGTAGTTTCATCTTTTAGATTGAAAGATCTATCTAATGAACAATTATTTAAAGTTGTAATTCACGAATTAGGTCATACACAAGGTTTAGAACATTGCCTTGTTAAAACTTGTTTTATGAGAGATGCAGAAGGGCGAAATCCTACAGATGAAGAAATTGAGTTTTGTCCTTCATGTAAGAAAGTATTACTATCAAAAGGGTGGAAACTATAAATATAAATTCACGTAAGAAGTGGTCTATTGTTTGTTCAATGACCCTTAAGTTTACATAAATTTATATAAAATAATTAGTAATATTTTTTGTTGTACCTATGTTGTACCAGCTAAAAGGAAAAAGGCTTTAAACTGTTGCCAGTAAAGCCTTTCAAATAATCATCAGTGACCCTGTCAGGATTCAAACCTGAAACCTTTTGATCCGTAGTCAAATACTCTATTCAGTTGAGCTACAGGGCCATGCTTTTTTTAAGGAGTGCAAAGATACGTAACAATAAATAACATGCCAAATACTTTTTTTACTTTAGCCTAAATTAAAGAACTTTGTTTCTATTTACTGCTACATGAATGTTGAAATATGGTCTTTAGGCAAAGAAAATGATTCTTTTATAGATGAAGGAATAAAATACTATTTTAATAAAACGATGCCATATAATACTATTTCGCTTATAGTATTGCAAACGAATAAGAAAAATGCCACTACCGATGTGGCTAGAATGAAACTACAGGAGGAAGAATTAATATTAAAGAAACTCCAATCTTCGCATTATCTTATTTTGCTCGATGAGCGTGGTAAGTCTTTATCGTCTGTGCAATGGGCAGCACAAATACAACAATGTATGAATGCAAGTGTAAAAACTCTTGTATTACTAATTGGTGGTGCCTATGGTGTAACCGAAACAATTAAACAACGTGCAAGCCAATGTTGGTCATTGTCGCCATTGGTGTTCCCGCACCAGTTGGTAAGGTTAATTGTTGCAGAGCAGATTTATAGGGCATTCAGTATCCTCAACAATTCACCTTACCATCATGTGTAATTGGTCTATTTTATCAGCAGCAGCCGGGTTCGCAGCAAGCTGAAGGTTTCTCGGCATATACCGTAATACTTACAATAGAAGTGTTACTTTCTTTTAATATATTTATATCTTCCGGTAATAGATAGTTAGTAAGTATATCTTGCGGTATAGTAATCGTTTTTTCTTTTTGAATGCTTATGTTTGTAAAGCCGGTTTGTTTTAGCAGGTTTAAATAGTCGTCTTTTTGTATAGCACCGCTTATACAACCGGCATACATTTCTGCTATATGTTTTATTTTATCAGGCAATTGTCCGTTAAGTACTACATCGGATATACTGAAATGTCCACCTTTTTTAAGTACTCTGAATATTTCGCTGAAAACATTAGCCTTATTAGGTACTAAGTTGATAACACAGTTACTAACTACTACATCGGCAACATTAGCTGTTACAGGCATATTTTCAATATCACCCATGCGGAACTCCACATTGTTATAACCTAATTTTTCGGCATTTAATCTTGCTTTATCAATCATTGCAGGTGTAAAGTCTATACCTATAACTTTACCGCTTACACCAGTAATATTACGAGCTATAAAGCAGTCGTTACCGGCACCACTGCCAAGGTCTATTACGGTATCACCTGTTTTTATAAGGGCAAATTCCGTAGGTAATCCACAGCCCAAACCTAAGTCGGCATCGGCATTATAACCTTCCAAGCTAGTATAGTCGTCGTTCATTATATTATATACTTCGGTGCTACAGCAACCCGAGCCGCAGCAAGAACTCGCATTTGTTTCTTTATCCTGTAAAGCAATCTCGCTGTATTTTTCTTTAACGAGATTTTTTAATTCTTGTTCTGTTTGCATAAAAATTTGTATTTATATATTTGATTTAAAACCAATATTTTAATTCTTTAGATTCTTCAATAAAAGATTTTATTTTTTGTTCAATAGTATCTCTTACTTCTCTTGTATGTTGAAGTATTTCTTCATGTGTACCTTTAAATGAAGAAGGGTAAGGAAAAGACCATGCTAATCGCTTTACATTACCCGGGAAAATAGGGCATTGTTCTGCACTGGCGCCATCGCAAACTGTAACTACAGCATCATATTTTTTTGCAGCCTTAAATAGGTCGAAAACACTTTGTGTTTTATTATGGCTGATATCAATACCAATTTCAGCCATTACAGCTACTACATTAGGGTTTAAAGTACCCGGTTCAAGCCCTGCACTTTCGACAATAAAATTGCCATTACCCCATTTTTTTAAAAATGCTTCCGCCATTTGGCTGCGAGCAGAGTTGTGAATACACACAAATAATACTTTGTTTTGAATCATAATACTTGAATTTTATTAGTTAAAAAAAATTAGCAGCAATCAGGCCCACAGTTATTATTATTTATTGGTGTTAATGTTTCAAAAAATTCAGCAAAAAGTTTTTTGTAATGTTCCCATACTATGGGTTCTATGCAGTAACAAATGCTTGTACCTTCTATACTGCCTTTAATTAAGCCAATTTGTTTAAGTTCCCGCAAATGTTGAGAAATGGTAGGCTGTGCCAATCCTAATTCAGTTACAAGATGATTACAAATACAAGTATTCATTTTAGCCAGATGCTGCAATATGGCAATACGAGCCGGATGACCCAGTACTTTTGCAACATCGGCAAATTCATTTTGTTTATCTGTAAATAAATTAGTTTTCGTTAATCCCATTCCATCTATTTATTGCAATATTACGATGAATGATTTTAATGACAAAATATTATTTTTATTTGGAAAATAATTTTCTTGTAAATTATTGGATTTAGGAATATTCTTTAAATTTGAATTCTATTTGAAATTTTCCGAAATTTGTTTTCTTTTATGTACTTGTGATGCAGTTTTATACAGTAAAACAGTCTAAATATAATTGTTACTAAAATTCTATTTATTTTACACCCTAAATTCAATTGCCTGAAGGGCATATTTATAAATTTAAATGAAAACAGCCGTAATTTTTGGTGCCAATGGGCAAGACGGGTATTACTTAAATGAATTATTGAAACAAAAAGGCATAAGTGTTATAGGTGTTTCGCGTAATGGTAATTGGGTACATGCTGATGTTGCTAATTATGATGAGGTAAAAACAATAGTAAAAAATAAGTTGCCCGATTATATTTTTCATTTAGCAGCTAACTCTACTACACGCCACGAAGCATTGTTTGATAATCATGCTGCAATAAGTACAGGTACTTTTAATATATTAGAGGCTGTAAAGCAATATTCGTCACGTACAAAAGTTTTTCTTTCGGGTAGTGGTTTGCAGTTTGTAAATAAGGGGCAACCAATAAAAGAAACCGATCCTTTCGAGGCTTCAAGCCCTTATTCTGTAAGTAGAATACAGTCGGTTTATGCTGCAAGGTATTATCGTTCTATTGGTATAAAAGTGTATTTCGGTTATTTTTTTAATCATGAAAGCCCCATGCGACCGGAAAGGCACATGAGCAAAAATATAGCTATGGCAGCCCAACGTATAGCTGCCGGCAGCAACGAAAAAATAGAGATAGGCGATATATCTGTAAAAAAAGAATGGACATTTGCTGGCGATGTTGTAAATGCTGTTTTTACACTTATAGAACAGGATTCTGTTTTTGAAGCAACATTAGGCTCCGGCTTGGCTTATTCTATTGAGGAATGGTTAGAACAATGTTTCGGATTAATAAATAAAGACTGGCGTGATTTTGTTAGTGAAAAGAGTAATTTCGTATCAGAATATCGTATTCTTGTTGCCAATCCCGTTACAATACATCAATTAGGTTGGCAACCTTTAGTTACTTTTCCTAATCTTGCAAAAATGATGGTAGAGAATAAATGAATAATCCACAAAAAATAGCATTGGTACACATGCATTCCAATGGCGATTGTTTGTATGCAACAGCTATTGCAAGACAAATTAAACAAGATTACCCGGGTTGTCATCTTACTTGGGTTATTGCATCTATGTCTAAAACAATAATAGATAATAATCCATTTATTGACGCTGTGATTGAAATACCTGATGTAAACAGATTTAATAATACAAGCATCTATAAGAAATTAAAGAAGGAAATGCTTCTTAAAAAACAAAATGGAGTGTATGATGAAGTCTTTTTTACCCAGTTAATAGATGATAAACTTGCAAATTACGATGGCAGTGTACGCTCGGGTATTTTAAGAAACTATGGTAAGCCTATTACCGTATCACTTACGCCAGTATTACGCTTGCGCCAAGAAGAAATAGAAAAAGTAAGCCTATTTGCTGAAAAATACCGTTTAAGTACATTTAAAAATATAATACTTTTTGAATTTGCTCCTCAAAGTGGGCAACTCGCTATTACAACTGAAATTGCATTAGATATTGCTAATCAATTAATTCAAAATGAAGATACGGCAATAATATTATCATCAAATATAAAGATAGGAGATGCAAACCCAAAAATTATAGATGGTAGTGCATTAACATTAAGAGAAACTGCTGCACTAACACATTACTGCACATTGCTCTTAGGTTGTTCCAGTGGCATAAGTTGGATTTCTACTTCAGATGCTGCTAAACAATTGCCTATGGTTCAATTGTTAGACCCCAACGCTTATTGGGTAAATCCTATTTCGCGAGATTTTGAAAGATTCGGTTTTTTAACAGATAACTTAATAGAAATATATGATAATATACCTGTTAAAGTAACCCAATGTATAAAAGAAATTTTTAGTAATGGTTTTCCGGAGGCTCGTAAGAAGTTTTATACACCGTTGCCTATACAATTTAAAACCACATCGCGTACTATTTATAATATGTTATGCTTTTTACAATTTAAAGCCATTGCCACACACATTAAAGTAAATATAAGTGTATATGGCTTTCATCCGTTATTAATAAAAGAAATAGTAGCAGGTTTTATTACTGCACCGTTTAAATTAATAGGCAATACAGTAAAAAAGCACATTTTAAAAAAGAAATAGAAACCTAATGTATTCCCGTTTCTATCTGTAAAAAATGTTGAAATAAGTAGTAAGATAACATGTAACTAATCAGTTTGCAAAATAAAAAATAAATTTTCCCTTATCAAAATACCGAAGGGATGATGTTATTATAGTAAATATCATCCCTTCGGTATTATTCTTATGTAGTATGAATAGTAAGATAACTCACATTTATTCAGGGATAAACTAATCTCACATAAGGATTAACTTTATTGGTTTTATTAATTTGGCTAATGCTATGGTGCAAGTCTATATTTTGACCATTTTTTATCCTGAGGGTCAAAAGTAAATAAGATTCTATCGTGCATTCTATTTGCCCTGCCCTGCCAAAATTCAATATTCTTCGGTATAACTCTATATCCGCCCCAATGTGGTGGACGAGGAATATCTAAATTAGAAAACTCCTCTGCATACTTGGCATAGTTAGTTTCGATAATTTTTCTGTGGGGTATTACACTGCTTTGTGGCGAAGACCAAGCCCCTAATTTGCTACCCTCCGGTCTCGAATTAAAATAAGTATCACTTACAATGTCTGTTACTTTTTCTACTGTACCCTCTATCCTAACTTGTCTCTCTAATTCTTTCCAATAAAAAAGCAGTGCAACATTTGTATTGCTTTTCATTTCATTACCTTTAGCACTTTGGTAATTAGTATAAAAAACAAAACCTGCATCGTCTAATTCTTTAAGTAATACGGTACGGGCATGTGGCATAGTCAAGGCATCAACAGTAGCTAAAGTCATTGCGTTTACATCCGTAATTTGTGCTTCTTCAGCTTCAAGAAACCAAGTGTTAAAAAAAGAAAGAGGCTCATCGCCTACAATTTCTTCATCCAGTTCAGCCAGCATATACTCTTTACGAATATCTGCCAGATTCAATTTTGAATTATTCAAAATATTATTTTTTATCTTCTGTACCCAAGTACTTTATCATAACATAAATCAATTCTATGCCCATTAGCAAAGTAAATAACCATACTAATGTTGGACCTACATTTTTATTAACTGTATCGTAAAAAGCACCAAGTATTAAATTATTCATATAATTTTAAATTTTACGCTGCAATATACAAACTACATTTTAAATTGTAGCATAATTAGTAAGATTTACAGGTTGTTTAATATATTTTTTCTTTTTTGAAGTTTTCTCTAAAACAAATTAAACATTATTCATTAAATATTATTTTTAATATATATATTCCATTCATTTAATCAATATAAAAATACACAATATATCCTTTATAAACTCATTAAGACTATTTACTTTAACTTTAGCCCATAAATAAAATAATATGGAAGAAAGTAAGCGACAAAAACAAGTTGCAAAACTTGTTATGGAAGAGATAAGTGATATTTTTCAAAGAGAAGGTGTAAATATTATTAATGGTGGCATGGTCTCTATTGTAAAAGTAATGGTTACTCCCGATTTATTAGAAGCAAGAATTTATCTTAGTTTTTTTAATGTAAAAGATACTCAAACACTCCTGCAAAAAATAAAAGACCAAGGGTGGGAATATAGAAAACTTTTGGGACAGCGATTAAGAAACCAATTACGTAGAATACCTGAAATTGTTTACTATAATGATGATACGGTTGAGCATTTGTTTAAAATGGAGGAATTGTTTAAAAAAATAAATGAAGAAAGAGAATCGTTTAAACAATCAACCGGACAAGCTGAATGAATATTTTGCTTTTAAGTAAATTAGCTTGGCGTTACGTTTTTGGTAAACGTAGGGCTAATGCCACTACCATTCTTTCTAGAATAAGTATGGTTGCAATTGCTGTGGCAAGTGCGGCAATGATAATACTATTTTCTGTTTTTAATGGATTTGAAGCATTGGTGAAAGATTTATATAAAGCTTTTTATCCTGACTTGAAAATAAGTGTTGTGAAAGGAAAGTTTTTTAATCTGCAAGATTTAGATATTAAATATATTGCAAATTTAAAAGGTGTTGCTGCTCTTTCATTTATTATTGAAGATAATGTGCTAGCAAAAGAAGATAATCTTAGTGTAAACTCAAAAGATAATCAGAAAATGCTTACACCTACCTTGAAAGGGATAGATAAATATTATTTTAAAGTAAACGATATACACAAATACTTATTATACGGTGGTGCAGATTCGGTGTCGGAAGGCAATCCTAACACTGCATTATTAGGAAAAAATATATTGCTTGATTTAGGTGCAGATGTAAATAATGTATTTAGCTTTATATTATTGTATTACCCTAATCCTACTGTTACCAACCCGGAGGCAGACCCTGCAAATGCCTATCAAACACTTAGATTACATCCTTCAGGTGCTTTTAAAGTAGAAGAAGAATTTGATAATAAATACATTTTAGCCCCCTTTTCTTTAGCACAAAAACTGTTTCACGAAGAAGGTAAATACTCTTCTATTGAAATAAAAGCCGCACCTGAATACTTGGATGAACTAAAAAAACAAATTCAATTACACTTAGGTACTAATTATGAAGTAGCTACCAGATACGAACAGAATAAAACAATATACATGGTAATGAATGCTGAAAAATGGGCTGTTTATGCAATATTACTATTAGTATTAATTATTGCAAGTTTTAATATGGTAGGTGCTTTATCTATGTTAGTGCTTGAAAAACAAAAGGATATAGCCATACTAAAAGCTATGGGTATGAAACATACCGAAATTAGAGTCCTGTTTTTAATGGAAGGAATGTTATGGTCGCTATCTGGTGGTATTATTGGTATAATATTGGGCTGTAGTATTTGCTTTTTGCAACTTCAATTTAAGATAATAAAGCTAAAAGGCTTTTTAATTGATTCTTACCCGGTAAAAATGGAGTTAACTGATATACTATTAGTAGTAGTAACAATTATTTGCGTTGGTTTATTTGCTGCAATCTATCCGGCAGTAAAAGCAGCAAAGACCTTCGATGTTACTTTAAAAACAGCTTAGTATTATTCATTAAAATATTGTATTTTTGTTATCAATAATATCAATTATTTAATTCATTAATAAACAATTGTTCCCAATCAAAATATTGATAAATTTACACTCAATTTAAAACAATCGGTACATAACCTAATGAAGAAGATAATTCTTATTTTAGTTTTTTTACTTCACAGCCCATTTTTATTTGCACAAAAGCAAGGACAATTGCTTATTGACTCATTGCAAAATGAATACAAATATGTAAAAAGCGATACTGATAAAGCATTAATTCTCATTATTTTATCCGGCACTTATAATTCAATAGCTCCCGAACAAGGAATAAATACAGGTAAAGAAGCACTAGAAATTTCCAATCGCGTATCTTGGAAAAAAGGAATAGGATGGGCAGAAAATAACCTCGCAATTAATTACTTAGCTCAAACTGAATACAGTACATCATTAGAATATGCAATAAAAGCATTGAAAACTTTTGAATCAATAGGAGAAAAAACAGGTATCGCACTTAGTATGACCACAATTGCAAAGGTCTATTGTCATCAAGGCAGTCCGGCAGTTGCACTGGATTATGACAATAAAGCAATAAAAATATTTGATGACTTAGGTGATAAAAATAATGCCGCTGCAACTTTAAGCGATTTAGTGCCGGTATATTATTCATTAGCAAATTATACAAAGGCTATGGATTGTATTTATAAATCTTTAAAAATATATGAAGAATTAGGAAATAAATACGGTATAGCAAAAAATTATAAATATATAGGTGATTGTAAAAATTGGTTAGGCAACAGCACAGAATCGTTAGATTGGTATTTTAAAGCACTGAAAATTAATGAAGAATTACAAGATAAAAACGGAACAGCACGAAATCTGGAAGCAATAGGCAATATATATACTACGCAAAAAGATTTCCCGAAAGCTTTAAAATATAAATTTCAAGCATTAAAATCATTTGAGGAATTAGGTGATAAATATTTAATAACCAATTTTTTGGGTAGTATTGGTAATACTTATCTTGAAATTGCAAAAAATACAAGTACCCAATTATCTACAGACAGTCTTATCCCGGAAACCAAATTTGGCAATTTACATAAAGCATTAGAATATGGCTATTCAGCAATAAAAAATGGTACAGAAATAAATGCCCAAACTTTTGTAGCCACTAGTTATGGTATTATTGGGGAAGCCTATTTAGAAATAGTACGTGATAGCATTGATAAAATTACACCTGACAGTATTGTTTTTAATTCACAAAAAACAAACCTTGCTAAGGCTATAGAATATTTAAATAAAAGTATTGAAACTTCTCAATCTATAAGTAATTTAGTTACTATTATCAGCTACAGTAAAAGCCTTTCTGACGCCTATTGGCTTTCGGGTGATTACTTAAATGCATTGCATAATTTTAAGTTGTATTCTTCTTTGAAAGATTCTGTTTTCTCAAGCCAAAATAAAATAAAAATTACAAATCTTGAAACTCAACGAGACTTAGATTTAAAACAAAAAGATATAGAGCTAAAAGATAAACAATTACAGATAGATAAATTGGAAGTTGTAAAAAAGAAAAATGAAAGAGTCTTTTTTATAATATGTATTGTATTGTTATTTATTGTAATACTTATTATTTTTAGAAGTTTTAAAACGCAAAAAACGAACAATAAACAATTAAAAATTGAGAAGCAAAGGTCTGATGATTTATTATTAAATATTTTGCCTGCCGAAGTTGCAGATGAACTAAAAAATAAAGGTAGTGCCGATGCAAAATATTTTGATAATGTAAGCGTAATCTTTACAGACTTTAAAGGCTTTACCACAATTGCAGAGAAGCTTACTCCACAACAATTAGTAAATGAATTAGATACTTGCTTCAAGGCTTTTGACGATATTATAGGAAAATACAATATAGAAAAAATAAAAACTGTAGGTGATGCATACTTAGCAGTAGCCGGGTTACCCACTGAAGACCCCAAACACGCTTATAATGTTGTAAATGCAGCAATGGAAATTTTGCATTTTATGAAAGAACGAAAAACTCAAATTGGAGAGGTTACTTTCGATATTCGTATCGGTATCCATAGCGGAAGTGTGGTTGCAGGTATTGTAGGCTTAAAAAAGTTTGCTTATGATATTTGGGGCGATACCGTTAATACGGCTTCGCGTATGGAACAAAATAGCGAACCCGGCAAAATTAATATAAGCGAATCTACTTACGAATTAGTAAAAGATAAGTTTGAATGTGAATTTAGGGGAGAGATAAATGCAGAAAACAAAGGTGATTTAAAAATGTATTTTGTTACCGGTTATGTAGCAGAACCACATTTAAATTATGTAATAGATTTAAAACAAGGCAAGTAAAAGATAATTCCTATATTTATAGACCGAGAGCATTCTACATAATTATATATCTATTCTTTCTTTGGATATATTTATATTTATTTCTATTATTATATATTAGGTTCTAAATCTAATAATCGTTCGGCAGCAATTAATTTATCGTGTAATATTTCATCTTCTTGCATAAAATTGGTAACACCTCTTAAAGAATTCCATACGTTTTCTAAAGCAGGCGATGTTTTGTAAGGGCGACGCAAATCTAATGCCTGTGCAGCTGTAAGTAGTTCTATTGCTAATACTCGTTGCACATTTTTAATAACTTTTAGTAATTTTACAACAGCGTTTGCCCCCATGCTCACATGGTCTTCCTGCCCGTTACTGCTCACTATACTATCTACAGATGCTGGTGTACAATATTGTTTGTTTTGGCTTACTATGGCAGCAGCAGTATATTGAGCAATCATAAAACCACTGTTAAGACCGGCATTAGGGGCAAGAAAAGGTGCTAAACCCCTATTGCCACTCACTAATAAATAGGTTCTTCTCTCAGATATATTGGCTATTTCAGCCATTGCAATAGCAAGAAAATCAGCATGTAATGCCAAAGGTTGTCCATGAAAATTGCCTCCGCTCATTATTGCATCCTCATCATGAAAGACTATCGGATTGTCTGTTACGGAGTTTATTTCTGTTTCAAGTACTTTAATTACCATTTCAAGTACATCGGCAGTGGCACCATGCACTTGTGGCATACATCTAAAAGAATAAGGGTCTTGTACTTGCGTTTTTGATAAAGTTTGTATTTCACTTCCTGCTAATAATTCCAGAATTTTTTGTGCACACTCCATTTGTCCTTTGTGAGGGCGAACTCTGTGTATTGCCGGCTTAAATGGTTCATCTTTTGCCATAAATGCATCGGCAGATAAGGCGCCTATTACATTTGTCCAATTCATTAGCCTTTTTGCTGTTATTAAAGAATAGCTCAAATAAGAACTCATAAACTGTGTCCCGTTCAATAATGCCAGTCCTTCTTTTGCCGCTAAACCTATTGGTTCTATACCTTCTAGTTTCAACGCTTCTTTAGCCGGCATTAAAGTGTTTTTATATCTTACCATACCTGCACCAAAAATAGGTAATGATAAATGTGCCAATGGTGCTAAATCGCCTGATGCACCTAATGAACCTAATTCATAAACTACCGGTATAATGCCGCAATTGTAAAAAAAAGCAAGCCGTTGTACTATCTCGGGTCTTACACCACTATAACCGCGACTTAATCCATGTACTTTTAACAATAACATTAATCTTACAATGTCTTGCGGCACTTCATCGCCCATACCACATGCATGCGAGCATACAAGGTTTACCTGCAACTGAGCCAATTCATCGTCTTTTATACGCACATTACACAGCGATCCAAAACCGGTATTAATGCCATAAAATGTATTTCCCGTCTTCAGTTTATTGTCAAGATAGGCTCTGTTAATAATTATTCTTTTCTCTGCTTCGGTAGTTATCTCAATATTATTATTTACTAACAGTGCTAAATCGTTAATAAGTATATGTTCGGGTAATTGCATAGAACTCTATTTTATTACAAAAGTAATTATTCGCCTCAATTATTAGTAGTAAGCCTTTTTATTTTACTAATTGCGGATAACAAACTACTTATTTACCTTTATCGGTAGTCGTTTTCCAATCTTTAAGTGCCTGACAAGTTTGGTATTCTGGGTCTATCATTAAATAATAGGTAGGTAGTTTTTGTGTTACCCAAGTCTGGATTTTTTGTTGCTTTTTTTGTGATAAAGCAACTTCCATTATTCTGTTATAGTCGTCTTTTAAATTTGCAGCATGTGGTGATGTTCGTGTGCGCAAATAAACAATACGACAAGATTGTTCTCTAGTTTCGGTAGTAAACAACTGTGGTGCAGAATAGCCGCCTATCTTCATTGTGTCTAATAACCTTACCATACTCGGGTCTAATTTTGTCATGTCTAATTCTGATACGCCTGTGTTAGGGTCTGCAATCATACCACCTGTTCGTTTTGCTGCCTCATCGGTAGAGAATTTTCCTACAGCTTCCTGAAATGTCATTTTACCAGTTGTAAGTAATTGATAAACACTATCTAATTTAGAAAGAGCTTTTTTGAAATCTGCAGATGTTACTTCAGGCTTTATAAGTACATGTGCAATTTCTGCTTCATCCCCTTTTCTTGAAATCATTTTTATAATATGATAACCAAATCTGGTTTTTATAATCGGACTAATTTCTCCATTTTGTAATTTAAAAACAGCAGCTAAAAATTCAGGTACAAGTGGGCTATTACGGGTAACTCCTTCTATTTTACCGCCATTGTCTCTCGTTCCGGGGTCTTGACTGTAAAAGGCAACCATTGTCTCAAAATTTTTACCTTCATTTATTATTCCATTACGAATACCTTCTATTTTATTATATGCAAAGTCATACATTTCTTTACTCACAGGCGGGTCTATAACTATTTGCCCTACCTCTACTATTGCAGGAAAAAAAGGTAAACTATCTTTGGGTATTCTTTTGTAAAAAGCAGAAACTTCGGCAGGCGTAATTTTTACAGATTCTAATATTTGACCCTGCATTTTTTCTGCAATCATTTGTTCCTTAATATTTTCTCTAAATTCATCCTTCATCTGGTAAATAGACTTACCCGACAATTGCTCTAACCTCTCTTTTGACCCGTATAACTGTGTAAAATAGCGAATACGGTTTTCCAATTGTCCTTCTACATCTTCGTCTGTAACCATAACACTATCTCGTTCTGCCTGTTCCATAAGCATTTTTTGCAGTATCATTTGCTGTAGCAAAAAACATTTCATGGTGTCGTTAAACTTTGGGTCTTGGTGCTTAGCTTGTGCTGTTTGCAACTCTAATTCCGATTGTAAAATAATACGATTACGACCCACTACTGCCAAAATTTTATCCGCACTTTCTTGTGCATGCAGTGGCTTTGCTATTAATACAAACAGAATAAATAGTGTAATTCTACAAGTAAACGTGGTAACCCTTTTAATCTTCAGCAACATAAATAAATTTAAATACAATAAGACAAAATGCCTAATTCGCAAAATTAGTTTATTTCATGCCTATATACGAATGCCTACTTCATTTTAACGTTTATGTAGTTATTTTCAGACTATTTAGACCAATTATAAATTTTGAAAAAAGAGGGAATACATGTACAATTATTCCCCAAATGGATAGGTTATATGGAGTTTGCAATAAAAAGTATATCATTATTGCCAATCACATGTTTAGAAGCCAAACGAGCAAATTGATTTTTACAACAATAGATAGGGTAGTGAATATTGAAATAATTATATAAATGGCGACCATGATATTCAAGACCTTTATTTCCCTGATATGTGTTACCTTATTGGGTGTATATTTCAGCAATAAATTACGCAGAATTATTTGCATGGGTAAAATATATATTAGTTGCCAATAAAATTCAGCATATAATATTAATGTCCTGAAAAGGAATATTTTCAGTTATAATACAGTTGTATCAAATTTCATTACATATACAAGTGAAAAATATTGTAAATATAGTTGATTCAAGGGATAAATTTCTTCAATTTTCAAACTGAAGTTTATTGCAATACAATTAAGCCTTCCGGGGAAAAGAGGGATATGCTAGAAACCAAGAAAAATAATAAAAAAACTAACAATCAACTAATAAGTATATATAATGGCAATTTTTTGCTGTAGAAGACAATAACGATATTGGGCTGTAACTAAAGTGTAAATATCATTTTGTTTTATTAACTTGGCTGTATAAATAAAGAATTGTTATTTTTAGTTTGTTAGGTTTTTATTTTTAGCGTATTATCTTTGCACCATCTTATAAATAATATTTCTTAAAAGGTTACTGACAACATGAATTGGAAACTATATTTCAGCACTTCAATTGGTAAAAAATTACAGATGGCGGCAACAGGATTATTTCTTTGTATTTTCCTTGTTGTACACTGCTATGTAAACGCATTAGTGTTTTTTCACGATGGTGGAAAACAATTTGATGAAGCCGCCCATTTTATGGGTACAAATATTGTTATTAGAATAGTAGAGTTTGGTTTATTTGGCTTTTTACTTCTTCATATTGTGCAAGGCTTATTGTTATACTCTAAAAACCATGCCCGCCGCACTAATTATGAAGTAAAAGCCGGTAATAAGACTAGTCCTTGGTATAGCCGTTCTATGGCTTTACTGGGTACTTTAATATTAATGTTTTTAGTTTTACATTTATATAAATTTTGGGGTCCTAACCGTTTAAGCCAATTGGTAAACGGTAAAGAATTGAATTTATTTAGAATGATGAAATTGGAATTTCAGGAATTGTGGGTTGTAATTGTGTATGTATTAGGTTGTATTTCATTAGGTTGGCACTTAGTACATGGGTTCTACAGTGCGTTCCAAACATTTGGTTTAGGTATGAGTAAATATAAAGCATTAATAAAATTCGTTGGCGTAGCATTTTCTATTATTATTCCATTGATATTTTCACTTATGCCGATAGCTTTTTACTTTGTTCATCAGGTAAGTTTGAATCATTAAAAAATGATTTTCATTTAAGTTTAAGTAGTAAAATTATTTTAAGTTAATAAGTATTTATTGAAAATAGCCGGTTAAAAACGGTAATCAACATCAAGAATATACAGTTATAAGCATCCTTAATATGGCACTTAATTCTAAAATACCGGCTGGTCAGTTAGCAGAAAAATGGACAACTTATAAGTCAACTTGTAAGCTTGTAAATCCTGCAAATAAACGTCAAATTGAAATTATAGTTGTTGGTACCGGTCTTGCCGGAGCATCTGCAGCAGCTTCATTAGGCGAATTGGGATATAAAGTAAAAGCATTTTGCTATCAAGACAGCCCTCGTAGAGCACACTCTATTGCGGCACAAGGTGGAATAAATGCGGCAAAAAATTATCAAAATGACGGAGACAGTGTTTTCCGTTTGTTTTATGATACAATTAAAGGTGGTGATTATCGTGCCCGTGAAGGTAATGTGCATCGTTTAGCAGAGGTAAGTACCAATATTATAGACCAATGTGTGGCACAAGGTGTACCTTTTGCAAGAGAATACGGTGGCTTATTAAGTAACCGTTCTTTTGGTGGTACACAAGTACAACGTACCTTTTATGCTGCAGGGCAAACAGGGCAACAATTATTAATAGGCGCTTATCAGGCATTAGAACGTCAAATTTCGCTTGGCAATGTAACTATGTATGCACGCCACGAAATGGTTGATTTAGTAACTATTGAAGGCAAAGCTCGTGGTATTATTGTACGTGATTTGGTTTCAGGTGAATTAGAACGCCATTTCGGACATGCTGTACTATTATGTACAGGTGGCTATGGTAATGTGTTTTATTTATCTACTAATGCCATGGGTTGTAATACAACAGCTATTTGGAAGGCACACAAAAAAGGTGCATTTTTTGGCAATCCTTGTTTTACACAAATACACCCTACTTGTATTCCTGTAAGTGGCGACCATCAATCTAAATTAACCTTAATGTCTGAGTCATTAAGAAATGACGGAAGAATTTGGGTGCCAAAGAAACAAAACGATACTAGGGTAGCAAGCGAAATAAGCGAAGAAGAACGCGATTACTATTTAGAAAGAAGGTATCCGGCATTTGGTAACCTTGTGCCAAGAGACGTAGCAAGCCGTGCAGCTAAAGAACGTTGCGATGCCGGTTATGGTGTAGGTACATCAAAGCAAGCAGTGTATTTGGATTTTGCATCGGCTATAGAAAGATACGGAAAAATTGAAGCACATAAATTAGGGAAGAGTGGTGCAAGTAAAGAAGAAATTTATGCATTAGGTAAAGATATTGTAAAAGAGAAATATGGTAATCTTTTTGAAATGTATGAAAAAATTACAGGCGAAAATCCATATCTTGTACCTATGCGTATCTATCCTGCTGTACACTATACTATGGGTGGTTTATGGGTAGATTATGAATTAATGACAACAATACCTAATCTTTATGCATTAGGAGAAGCTAATTTTAGCGACCATGGTGCAAATAGATTAGGAGCTTCTGCATTAATGCAAGGGCTTGCCGATGGATATTTTGTTGTTCCTTATACTTTAGGTAATAATATGGCTGATGACATAAGAACCAAAGCTATTCCTACCTCACATCCTGCATTCGAGAAGGCTGAAAATGATGTTAGAGAGCGTATAGAACGACTAATGAGCATTAAAGGAAAGGAAAGTGTAGAGAGTTTCCATAAGCGTTTAGGAAAAATAATGTGGGATAAATGCGGAATGGGACGTAATGAAAAAGGATTACAAGAGGCTTTAGAAGAAATAAAAGCTTTACGTAATGAGTTTTGGACAAATGTTCGTATTCCGGGTGAGATAAATGAATTCAATACTGAATTAGACAAAGCAGGTAGAGTAGCGGATTTTATTGAATTAGGAGAATTAATGTGTATGGACGCATTAAACAGGAAGGAAAGTTGCGGGGGACACTTCCGTGAAGAATCGCAAACAGAAGAAGGGGAAGCATTAAGAGATGATGATAACTTTATGTATGTTGCTGCTTGGGAATATAAAGATGAAAGTACCTTCCAATTACATAAAGAAGATTTAGTTTACGATGTAGTGCACCCAAGTGCAAGAAGTTACAAATAATATTTATTTTTAAAAAATAAAATGGATAGCTATAAAATGAGATACCTAATATTAAGCATATTTAGTTTATTGTTTGTAAATATATGTTTTGCACAACATGAAAATTGGGTAATAAAAACATTGCCCGAACCGGGAAATATTGGCAAATCATATAAAGATTTTATACCTAAAGGTTATGAAGTCTTAGCAACTGCAAAAGGTGATTTAAATAGAGACGGTACAGAAGATATGGTTTTGGTTTTAAGAGAGAATACCGAAAAACATATAGATTATATTGATGACACTAATTTTAATTCGCAATACAGACCTCTAATTGTATTATTTAAGACAAAAGAAGGCTGGAAATTAGGTGCGAAGACACAAAATGTAGTTATGTGCAAAGATTGCGGTGGTTTTCCTGGAGACCCTTTTAAAAACGTAAGCATAAAAAATAATGTATTGTCAGTAACACAAAGAGGCGGTAATGCAAAAAAATGGGCAAACATTAGAAAGTACCAATATGTAGGGCATGATTTTTATTTGGTTGGCAAAACAGATATAGACATAACTGAAACTGAATACTGTGAGAATAAATTAATACCACCCGGTACTTATACCGATGTAAATTTTATTACACACCACAAACAAGTAAAGAAGGTATTGAAAAATTGTAAAGAAGTAGTGCTTTGCAGCGAAAAATTACATAGCGCACCCTTAGAAAAGATGAATGAGTACTTGGATATTTAGGTAAGTTTTAGGCACAAAATAGCAAAAAAAATAATTTTATATTTTAATTAATTTGTAGAAAGCATATTTATTTAGGATATTGAAAATAAATAAATAAATTGTTTATAGAGGTAGGTGTACTGAATAGGGAGATACTAATCATTTTTTTTAATTTAAAAATTGTAATTTTAGTTACAATTTGAAACATTTAAAAAATAAGTAAATCAAATTTTGAAAGAAAAGCTCGTAATAAAAAACTTTGGACCTATTAAATCTGTTGAGTTGGAACTTGGCAGGTTTACAATCCTTATTGGCGAGCAAGGAACGGGTAAAAGTACAATTGCAAAGGTTTTGGCAGTTTGCAGGTATTTTTCTTATATTATTGACGAGTTAGGGACGTACCCATCTATTAAATCTGATAGTTCTTTTTTGGAAGGTTTAGCTGCATGGGGGTTAGATGAAGGCATTTATGAAAATAGCTATATAAATTATTCATGTATTCATTATTCTGTTACTATAGAAAAATCAACGATAATTCTTCATCGAAATTTGCACCCTGTTCTAACAGAACAGTCAGAAATTATTCTTTTAAAACCCAAATTAGAAGCAAAATCCAACGAATTTCAGAATTTACTAAATCAATTAGAGAAAATAAAACCAAGTTATACGGAAGATAGAAGTCCAAATGCTATTGCTGAGCCAGTTTGGAGAATACCATATAGTTTTTATAGCATTGATGTAAAAAATGTTTTAGACAATCCTTTTTATTTACCTACAGATAGAGGTTTACAATCCATTTTTTCTGTAGGGCAATCCAGTTTGCAAAATATGAATAATTTTCTCTTTAATTATTATTCAAAAGTTGATGGTATTTTAAGAACATTTAATAAAGAAACTGAAGTTGAGCCACTTGATATTTTTTATGAAAATAGAAATGGGATAGGGTATATAAGAAAGAAAAACGAAAAAAAATATTATCTTTTATATAATGCAGCAAGTGGTTATCAATCAACAGTTCCTGTAGTTTTGGTAATGAAGTATTATGAGTTGAAAAAAAGAAAAAAGACATTCATAATTGAAGAACCTGAACTGAATCTATTCCCTACAGCTCAAAACAGATTAATGCAATATTTTGTAGAGAAGACAATCGTAAATGCTGATAAAATATTTTTTACGACCCAAAGCCCATATACTCTTACTTCATTAAACAATATGATGTATGCCTATCAGGTTGGTAAAATTGATGCTAATAAAACAGCAGCTATAATTGACAATAAATATTGGCTTAACCCGGACGAAGTAAGTGTGTATATGCTAAATAGAGGTGGTACTGCTGAAAATATTATGGATAGAGAAATTTTGCAAATAAAAGCGGAGAAAATAGATGAAGTGTCGCGTGAGTTTAATAGAGAATATGATGAAATGCTTGACATAAAATATGCTAAAAATAATGAAGGATAGACTGAAAACTTGCGAACAATTTCGGGATAATCGTTCAAATCCTTCGGTAAGTGAAAAAGGCAAAACATTTCAAATAGACAATAAAGAAAGGAATGAAGTAGCGTGTGTGAAAATAGATGATTGTGTATTTAATAAAAAGGATGGAATAAAATGTGATTTTTTATTTGAAATTGCAGCAAAAAAGAAGTTATTTTATGTTGAATTAAAAGGTTCGGATATAATAAAGGCTATAAGGCAAATAGGAGAAACTTTAAAACAAACCAATAGTCTATATCCCAATTGGAATTATGAAGCTAGAATTATTGCAGGTAGCACAGTTCCGGCAAGTATTTACGACAGAAGAGAATTTGAGATTTTAAAAAAAAATTGTAACGGTGGGCAAATAAAAATTCACCATAAAAATTTACATATAGAAACATTGTAGAATTATGCAACATTATAACATGAATCTCACACTTAAAGTGTGGCGTCAAAAAAACAGTAAGAAGACAGGTAATTTTGAAACATTTTATGTAAAGAATATTTCGTCTGAAATGTCTTTCTTGGAAATGTTTGATGTCTTAAACGAGCAGTTGGTGTCTGAAGGTAAGGAACCTATTGCTTTCGACCACGATTGCCGTGAGGGTATTTGTGGTGCTTGTAGTATGTACATAAATGGTAGAGCTCACGGGCCATGGCATCAAACAACTACTTGCCAATTACACATGCGTGAATATAAAGATGGTGATACCATAGTTGTAGAGCCATGGCGTAGTCATTCATTCCCGGTAATAAAGGATTTGGTTGTAGATAGATCTGCTTTTGATAGAATTATAGCTGCCGGTGGTTATGTATCTGTAAATACAGGTAATGCTGTAGATGCAAATTGCCTACCAATAGAAAAAGAAATGGCTGATGAATCTTTTGCAGCAGCTTCATGTATAGGTTGTGGTGCATGTGTTGCCGCTTGCCCTAATGCTTCTGCCATGTTGTTTGTTTCTGCTAAAGTTTCTCATCTTGCTTTATTACCACAAGGGGCTCCTGAGCGCAGAAAACGTGCATTAGATATGGTGCATCAAATGGATGAGGAAGGTTTTGGAAGTTGCACAAATATTGGTGCTTGCGAAGCAGAATGTCCTAAAGGGATTTCTTTGGAAAACATAGCCCGTTTAAACAGAGAATATATAGGCAGTATGTTATTAGGTAATAGTTAGTTTAATAGATATATTATTGATTTTCGGCAAAATGACTTATAAAGTTGTTTTGCCGTTTTATTTTAACTAAAAAGATAGTATATTAAATATATACTAATTGTTGTTATTAGCTATTCATTTCTCAATTTTACTTCGTTACTTTGTACTATGTTAAAAATAGTTATTTGCTTTTGTCTTACTTTATCCGGTTTGTTTTTGTTTGGGCAAACAACAGATTCTATTAATAGCAATCTTAATACATCGCATTTACGTATAAGTTTACTTACTTGCGGGGTAGGCGAGCAAGTATGGGAAACTTTTGGACATACAGGTATTCGTGTTATAGATAGCAATAGGCGCGATGATATGAGGGATGTAGTTTTTAATTATGGCACTTTTGATGGATATGATAAAGATTTTGAGATAAAATTTATGAAAGGTAAATTGTTGTATTATCTCTCCGTTTATCCTTATAACGATTTTTTGCAAGAATATAGAGAAGGAAATAAAAGTGTAGTAGAGCAAATATTATTATTAGATAAAAAACAAAATGAATATTTCTTGTCATTATTAGTAGAAAATGCAAAACCTGAAAATAAATATTATAAATATGATTTCTTCTTTGATAATTGTGCTACACGCATAAGAAATATTTTCCCTAAAACGTTTGAAGGTAATTTTGTTTTCGGCCAAACAATTGCACCTAGTTCGCACCCTTCTTTTAGAGATATAATAAATGAGTATTTTTATAAAAAACATTGGATAAGAATTGGTGTCAATTTATTATTAGGCAGTAAAATAGATAGAGAAATGACTAGCTCTGAAATCATGTTTTTGCCCGATTATTTAAGTATGGGTATTAAAGATGCAACTGTAAATAAACAAAAAGTAAGTACAGACACAGTAACATTATTAAGTGGCAGCCCACACGAAAAAGCAGGAATAAATGAGCCATTTATAGTTTTTTGTATTGTATTTGCTTTAACCTTATTAGGTTTTTCTATTAATAAGTTAAGAATATTGGGTAGGATTATGAGTTTTTTATTACTCTTTATAACCGGCATTATGGGGTGTGTTTTATTAATAATGTGGTTTGGAACTAACCATCAAACATGTGCTAACAATTTTAATCTTCTTTGGCTTTTACCAACAAATTTAATACTGGCATTTTTTAAGCCCAAAGGAAGAAATAGATATGCACTTATAGCTATTTTGTTTATCGTAATTACCTTCTTCTTGCATTTATTTAATATTCAGAGAATTACTATTTTAGAAATAACACCT
>CAIWXG010000140.1 GCA_903916555.1 uncultured Bacteroidota bacterium | reverse complement strand
TGAACCTCATCATGTTCTGCTATAACTTTATGCGGACAAAAAGCATACTCGGCTTCGATAAAATGATGGAAACGATCAAAAACTGGCAACCGGACTATAGCAAAGTAGTCGGCACTTTAAAAACAGCTCTTATACGAGCAACTTACAGCCTAATTAAGCCTCAGTTTATTTTGATTAACTATAAAAACACTTTATTGAAGGCTGCTTAAATGGGCTGCTAATGGCTACTGATGAAGGATAATAAGAGGAATTTAATTAGTTTTTTTAGTTTTCTCACAGTCTGACGAACGGGTATTGCGACTGTGGCTGGCAAGAACGTTCGGTCTGCCGATGGACAATTGCTTAATTCTTGTTCCATTGCTCAATTCTTGCTCTATTGTCCCATAATGTTAGGTCTGCCGAAACTACTGCTAAAAGGAAGCACTATTGCTGAATTACTTCCGTCTGCAAGCACTTTCCTAAACACATTTGTTAGCAGCATGCATATTAAAGTATTCTTTTAAATCGATTTATTAAGTTGGAATAATATTCTGTGTATTTGTCATCATTATTAGAAAGATTATCAATAATAACTTCAATATCAAAGCTTTCAAAAAGTCCTTTTTTATGCTCATCAATTGAATCACAATAATAGAATATTTTATTATTAATCTTGCCTCTTAAAGATTTGCTTTTTTTGAGTCTTGCCCTCTTATTTAATATCCACCACAAGTCGATTTCTGAAAAATCAAAAGAAAACCCAACTATGTGAATATCCGAGGTGAAAAATAATTCAACCCAAGATGAGTTATTGAAAGAATTGTTTTCAAATTTTTTTTCTATTGATGGTTCATCTTTGGTTATCCCATCTTTCGTATATCTGTACCATCCTTTAATATAACTATCAATTTTTCCTATTGAGCCACAATAGTGGTCAAGTCCAAGCATTATTGTTGCTGGCTTTCTTATTTCTCCATGTAGTTGCCAAAAAAGTTTTATTTTTTCTTCTTGATTAGAAATTCTTTTTAGTCGTCTGATACTATAAACGTCTTCCGTACTATACTCATGAATTGGAAGATTGATTCCATCTAAATCTAAAACACTATCTATAAATGCGTAATCGTAATTTGTCGTTAAATAATTTTGAACATTAAGTTTAAAGAACTCTTTATAAACTTTATTTTTTTCAAGACTTTTAAGCAATTCAGATATTCTATTCTTAACCTCAAATTCGTCGTATGACACATCTTCGTGTATATCGGGTCTTTCTAAAAGAACTCTCTCATAAATCATGGTATTGGGAAGATTTGCATCATTAAATCGTCTACCATCTTTTATCAAGTCCAATAGTTGTCCCCACGAGATATTTTCTGGAGTAAGTCTATTAATTCCATTGCCAAATAGTATTGTGTTATTCATATGGGTTCTTTTTTGCTTGCTGCTTTTGTTGGATGCTTCAAGTCCTTTTGCGGTTGTCGTAATTTCTTTTACGATAGCAATAAGTCCTTTGTTTGGTGTCACAAGTCTTTTTGTAGTTGTCCTAATTTCTTTTACGATAGCAATAAGTCATTTGTTTGGTATCTTAACTCATTTTGAAGTGTCGAAGGGGTTTGTTGAAAGGGGGTAAAACGTTAATATCGAAAGTGGTTGGCATTATCGTTTTGGGGTGTTAAAACTGTCGGGTTTACATAGCCACTAACGAAAAAGGCTTGGCGTTGTTGGGGAATTAGAATTCCGTCTGCCCATAACCGAAGTTGATAATTGCAATATTGCTGATGTTTTATTCATAAGCCAAATTTATAACGTCCTGCCCGAACTGAAGTACAATAAAGAACAAATGTTGAGGCTATATTCGTCAAGCCCCAATAATGCCAAACCATATGTTATGCCCAGTTGTTTTTCTCATCCTTTTGTCAAGTCATTTAGATGTCGTCTGTATGAAACAAATGGCTTCTCTGATTTTCCTATTCTTACTATCATTTGTATCTTTTGATTAGGTTCAATTTTCATCAAGCTGTCAAGTTTGATTCGTGTTTCGTCCATTGCTTTATATTCTTGTATGCCTTGGTTGAGTGGATGTGCATACATATCATTTTTCGTTAACACAAGTAAAAACCTCGTGATGTCACGACCAACATTTATCCAGTCCTTAATTGTATTCGTTTCAGTTATCCAATACACCAAACCTTTTGATGAATCTACGCCTTTATTAAATTTCTCAAGTCCTGCATCAACATTTGATTTTTTGTTCCAAGATTCCTCATTGTTTTTTACTGCCATTTTCGTAAAAACCTTAGCCATACCGGTTGTGCCTTGACCTTCAAATGTTAACCCATCTCTTTTTGTTTCAATTTCTTCACTATTAAAACGAAACATTCTTCGTGTTTCTTCATTTGTTGGAAGGTTGAAAGATTCAATTTTCATTGCTTCTTTAAACAGGTCAAGATATGGTTTGATTTCTTCCTGTTTATTTTGAATAATAAGTCTTGAATACTCGGAAGCAGATTCCTTTATTAACGTGTCTTTTGTCTCGTCTGAAATTATGTTACCTTCATAAACAAGTCTGCTGGTATGGCGTTTAAAAATATGTTCTGCCAAAGGATGGCTATTGCTTTCTTTTTGTGGTGTTAATTTTATGCATGCAAAAGGTTTTTCACCAATTTCTGATTGTGTATAATCTCCTTTAGGAAATAAAGAAATAGTTGTCTGATATTGAATAAGTGTACTTCCTATGGCAAGTGTTTCTAAAAAGCAACCACCACTAATGTGAATTTGTCTTGTTGGTGGGTCAGTTTGTGGCAGTAATCTTTTTTCGTCAATATATATTTCCGCCTCGGTGTCACTAATAATTTTAAATTTCCAAGCCTGTGTGTTGTGAGCAGAAGCTGCATTTAAACCAATTGCTAAAGCTTTTAAAATTGGTTTGTCGAATTGAGTGTAGTCTTCTCTTTCTTTGTTTTTAGAGTTTGATGAACATCCTATCAAAGTCATTATCGAACTAGCTTCAAGGATAGTTGTCAACATTGTCGCTGAAACAAATCCTCCAGTTGTGGTGATAAATTTTCTACGTTCCATTGTATTATTTATTTGTTGAAATTGTCATGTTACAATTGGGCATAACGAACAGGTATTGCGAATGTGGCTGGCAAGGTTGTTCCGTCCGCCGACAACTAAAGCTTAATACAAGTTACAAAAGCCAAATATAAGAACCGAAGCCCAATAGTGTTACGTCCCCCAGGGCAAACGCATCTAAATTTCTTTAAATAGCAGTTTTGCCAAAAACTTTTCGTCCCAACCACAGAGCAATCTTTTATTCTTGATGCTTCTTTTTTTAGAGTTTTCATTCTTCAATA
>CAIWXG010000139.1 GCA_903916555.1 uncultured Bacteroidota bacterium | reverse complement strand
GAAAACAAATTTAAAAAAATAAAATTTAAAAAATTAGGTAATTCTCAACCACCCAAAAACAAAATACTAATAACAGCAGAGAAAAAAAATAAATGCATATACTCACCAAGATAATACAAACCAAAAAAAAAACCACCATATTCAGTTTGATAACCAGCAACCAACTCAGATTCAGCTTCAGGTAAATCAAATGGTGCACGGGCAGTTTCTAGTAAAAATGTAATAGTAATTAGACCAATTAAAGCAAAAAAATAAAAAATCAATCAATATATTTCTTGATAAACAACTATAGGTAAAAATGAAAATGATTCATTTATGAATATAAGATTTAAAAATAATAAACCCAAAAATATTTCTAAATTTAACATACCAATACCCGTTCTAACAGACGCTAGCATTGCATATTTATTTTTACTAAAAAAACCAGTCAACATAATACATATACCAAAAATAACAGAAAATAAAGAGATGTAAGCAATGTTGTATTCAATCTCAAATAAACTAATACTAGGACCTCAAACTGCGTTTATTCAAAAAGAATAACAAACAGCAGCAACTATTGCTGGAATAGTAACAAATCAAAATTTATTAGCTTCTGACGGAATTAAAGCACCTTTAATAAAAAGTTTTAAAGCATCAGCAATGTATTGTAACCTACCCTTATAACCCACAAATTGAGGACCAACGCGTCTTTGAACTAACGCTAAAAATTTTCTCTCTATTAAAGTTAAAGCTGCTACTATGATAGTTAAAACTAACATTAATATGACATTATTTAATAATATTAAAATATATCCTAAAATACCCAAATATAAGTTATTTAAATTATTTATTATCATAAACCTCATATTCATTGAAATAAGGGTTAGCTAACAAAATTCTTATTTTACTGTTAGGTAATCTATTTAGTTTTTTGTTGATAAACTGCAAATGTCTAATTTTAAACGTATAGTATAAAATGCGTTTATGTCATCTTGGAATACCCATAATACTGTGGATAGCGACACGACGTTCAATGTGAGAATCTAAAAACATTAGAAAAAAAAAAGCAGCACTAACCATTGTAGTTATATGACCAACAGTAGCCATACCGTGTCAACCCATCATAAATGCTGGGTAATCATGAATTCTACGCGGCATACCTGAATAACCTACCCAAAATAATGGTAAAAATGTCATTCATTGACCACCAGTAAAATAAACTAAATGTAGGTATGCAAAAATACGAGAATATTTGATACCAAATAAAGCCGGAAAATAATAATATATGGCAGCAAAAATACCAGTAAATGTTGAAGCAGAAAACATTAAATGAAAGTGAGCAACAACATAAAATGTATCGTGCATACTAACATTTAAGGCAACGTGTGATAATCACATACCTGTCATACCACCACATAAGAAAAACAAAATAAATGAGAATGTAAATAATATAGCCGCATCTCAACGCAAAGCGCCATTTAATAATGTCATAGTTCAATTGACAACTTTAACGGTTGCTGGTAATGAAATCATAACGGTGATAGTACTATACATAGCTCTGGATCTATGATCAAGACCAATTAAATACATATGGTGACCCCAAACAATAAAACCCATATAAGCCATCATATATATAGCCCAAATTAAATGATGTTTTGAAGCAATACGTCTGGTATTGGCATAAGGAATAATCATATTAACAAAACCAAAAACAGGGATAATTACAACATAAACTTCAGGATGGCCAAAAAATCAAAATAAATGGTGGAATAGGATGGTATCACCACCGTAAACATAATCAAAAAATGTTGTTTGTCAATGTCTATCTAACGCTAACATAATCATAGCAGCAGCTAAAACTGGTGTAATTAAAACAAGCATACGCATAGTTAAAAACAAAGCAATTGAAATGAATGGCATTAAAACACGTCTGTATCTTAAACCTGGCATACTTAATGTACGTCTAGTAATTAATAAATTAGTAAACGAAATTGTTGTACTTACACCAGCAAAAATAACACCAATAATAGCTAAATCTTGACTACCAACACCAGTGTATTTAATATTACCAGAAAATGGTGTAATAAATGTTCAACCACTCATCGTTGCAGTACGATTAGAACATTTACTAAAAAAAACTTTTCTTCTTCTAGCTTTAATAGCTTTAATAGCAGAATATCAAAAAGATTCAGGATATTGTAACACCATCGGTCATGAAAATAATTTATTAGGAACAAAGGAGTGTACAGAATAATTCTCATAAACAAAATTTTTAATTCTTGCAGATCAATTTACAACGTGTTCATCTTCATCAAATCTTTTTAAAGATGTGTTAGAAAATTCATTTGAGTCTTTAAAATCAAAATACTTTCTATGACCTGATTTGTCTAGTAAAGGGTACGGGAATGATGATTTATCATAATATCTTCAAAACTGAGGTCTTAGAAAAGCGGTTTTTGCTAACAATAAATAACCACAAGGTTGTATTCAAAAACCAATGCTATTTAATCTTGGAAATGCTACATCCTTGGAACCTACATGATAAGGTATAAAAAAATTAGCAAAACTACCAAAAACAATAGGAACTACAACAAAAAAAACCATAATCAAACCGTGGGCTGTAATTACTTGTAAATATCTTAAAGAATCTCCTTTAAAAAAAGTACTTCCGGGGTAAGCCAACTCTAAACGAACCATTGTAGCTAAAGCAGAACCAGACATAGCTGTTCACATACTAAAATATAAATAATTTAATGCAATGCGTTTATGATTAATAGTGTATATATGTTTTTTTAAAAAATATTTTCTCAAATCGTTAAATCTTGTCAT
>CAIWXG010000138.1 GCA_903916555.1 uncultured Bacteroidota bacterium | reverse complement strand
TTGCATTTATTCCATCAGGTTTAATAGCCTTTTCTTCAAATACGATCTCATAATAATCAGCTTTTGCTTTTACATCGCCAAGCTCCAAAACTGATACAATGTCAAAATGGGCTATAAGCTCCTCTGGGAAAATATATCGTAGTGCTTCTTTTTCTATGCTCATATAGGGAAGCTAATTTACAAATTATTACAAACACTCCCCAAAAAATACTTTTGAGCCTAAAAACAGTCTCATTTTGAATAGCGTTTTTAGGTAAATACAATAGCAGATTTATAAGCAAGTGAAAAAATATAGCCGAAACAATTGGCAGTTATTAAACAATATATAAGTTTAGATTGAGAAGTTTGGGCAAAATAAAAAAATATTAATACCTTTGCAATCCGAAATTACCAGGTATTGCAAAATGATAGAAAAAATATTCTATAATGTTTAAAATAAGGCTGGCTTTTTTATTTTTGGTGCTTTGTCCTATAGTTTCGTTTGCGCAAAACCTACTTCCAGAAATGGTTTTTGTACAAGGGGATACATTTATGATGGGTAGTAATGATAAAGATGATGATAAAAATCAAAAACCCGAACATACTGTAAAAATTTCGGATTTTTATATTGGAAAATATGAGGTTACACAGAGACAATGGAAAACAATTATGGGCAAGAATCCTAGCCAGAATTATAATTGTGAAGATTGTCCTGTTGAAAATATAAGATACTTTGACATTCAGTTTTTTATAGAAAAATTAAATAGAATAACAGGTATTCAATACAGGCTACCTACAGAAGCAGAATGGGAATTTGCTGCTAAAGGAGGTAATAAAAGTAAGCATTATTTATATAGTGGTAGTAATGATATTGATAGCGTAGCATGGACAAGCGATAATACAAATAGGGAAACCCAACCGGTAGGTGGGCTTAACCCAAATGAATTAGGTATTTTTGATATGACCGGAAATGTTTGGGAATGGTGCAATGATTATTTTGAAAGGGATTATTATTCCAAAAGTCCTATTGACAATCCTTTTGGCCCATTAACAGGAGATGAAATTGTATTAAGAGGCGGGTGTGCAGGGCAGTATGGAAAAAACAGTTTTAAAACTACCGTTCGTTCTCATATAAGCTACTATCAATTATTTAGTTATGGAGGATTTAGGCTTGCTACAAATTATAAGAAAACAATAATTAACAATAAACCTGTTGTAACAATTTTAGATTCTAATTTTAATTATATTAAATATATTTTAGACACATCTATTAAAAATTTTAAAGTAGTTCCTAAAAAACGAGCTATAAATAAACCACTCAGAATTGTAACAATTAATGTACCTAAGGCATCATTTTATAGTTTACCGGATATAAAAACAAAACGAAATGGTTACTTTTTAATTAAGGAACAAAAGGTTACTATTTATAAAGTATCAGGCGATTTTGTTTATGTAGAATATATTAATGAAAGGGGCAAAATTACATCCGGTTGGCTATTGAAAGCAGATACCAGATAGATTATTTGCATATACTTGATTTGTAAAAAAATTTTATTTTCAATTTATATTATGAATGAATTTCCGGAAGAATCAGAAGATAGTTTAGATGATTTGCGCATGGAAAATGAAATTAAGAAAATAAAACTTTCTTTAGAACATGGTGCTAATTTTCTTAATGCAGCAGGTAATGAATTGCCACCTGAAATAGAAAGTAAATGGTTAGATTATATGCAGCAATTTGAAGACCAGCTTTCTAAAAGAAAAAAAATTACCATTTACGAATTAGCAGGCAAGCCAAATTATATAAAGGTAGATGAAATTAGTGATGAAAAAATAGAAATAGAACTTAAGAATATACTTAAAACACTAACTAAATCTGCGGTAATTGTTGATACGATTTGCGAAGTAGATGACAGAGAATTATATAGGTTTATTACTGAGGAATTATTTTTGGAAGAAACAAATGATATACAAATAGACGGTTTATTACATTGTTTTACTTACGAAGAATACCATCCAAACCATAAGTACGATATAACAAATATATGCACTGAATTTATAGATATGATACTTAAAAAAGAATTGGAATGGATACCCGGTTCTTTTAATCTCTGTGAAGAAATTTATACACAATCAGAAACGATTAGCAAAGAAAAAGCCATAACAAAATTAGAATATTTCAGAGATGCTTTTTTATCTTTTTCTTTAGAAGCATTAGAAATTAGTTCTATATTGATAAATGAAGAGAATACAAAAGCTGAATTAAATTATACTATTGAATATTCGGGTATTACAGAAGCAAATGAAATGATGCAATTTATGGGTAAAGGAAGTTTTATTTTGAAAAATGACGATGATTGCTGGATGATAAGTGTAATAAGCCTACCCGGATTTGTAATGTAAACATAATAAGAATAATATTATAGTGTTTGTGAATTTATTTTTATAAATTAAATCATTATCATCTCTTACTTTGCACATTAATATAGATGCAAAACGATATTATAACACTCAACGACCTTTCCATATTTTCTGCTGATGGAAGTGAAAGTGTATTTTCTTTAATAGATAAAACAAGTACGCAAGCCGGAAGAGAAATGTTGCGTAAACATCTGCAAAATCCACCAAATGATTACCATCAATTAATTCTGTATCAAGACGTAATTAAATTTTGGTATCATAACTTAGAATTATGGCCAAAAATAATACTTAACGGTACAATTGTAATGCTTGAGAAATATTTTGAATCTGCTGATTCAATTTCTGCTCCTCCGCATGGTTTTACATTGCTTTTTAACAGTTACTTTCAAAAGCTATTTAATAGAGATGAATATTTTTTAATAAGATTTTCACTTTCACATCTCTCAGATTTTTTAAAAGGATGCAGAGAATTAGTTGATATATTAAATATGTCTGAAATACCCATTCTACTTCAAAAAGATTTATTGTCAATAAAGGAAGAATTATCGCACTATTTAGTAGAGCCTATAATAAATATTAGTAATGATACAGGCTATGCTGCCTTGGCTACCTTAAATTATAAGGCTCGCAGAGAAATGAAAAGCTTGTGTATTCGTTTAATAAATAGTTACTCAAAAATGGATGCCTTGCAAGCATTGGCAAGAGCTACAAAAGGAAATAATTGGGTGTTTCCTGTTATTACTCCTGCGTTCCCTGTTTGTTTTCAAACCGATGATTTAACACATCCATTATTATCTAATCCTACTGGCTACCAATTGTCTTTTGATACTAATTGTAAGTTTTTAGTACTTACTGGTGCAAATATGTCTGGTAAAACAACATTTATGCGTTCGTTGGGTGTAGCTGCTTTTATGGCACATTTAGGTATGGGTGTGGCTGCAAAAAAATTAGAAATTAGTTTCCTACAAGGCATTATTACCAATATGCATATACAAGATAATATATTGAAAGGAGAAAGCTACTTTTTTGCCGAAGTACAAAGAATGAAACAAACAGCAATAAAATTATTACAACATGAGCCACATCTGGTACTAATGGACGAATTGTTTAAAGGCACAAACGTACACGATGCTTATGAATGCACTAAAGTTGTAATTGAAGGGCTTTTATATCATCCCGACCACTTAATGATACTTTCTACACATTTATATGAAGTTGCACAACAATTTACTGATAATAAAGCAATACAGTTTTCGTATTTTACTACTTTATTAAATGAAGATGATAGCTACCGGTTTACTTATAAAATACAAAAAGGTATATCGAACGACAGAATAGGTTATAGAATTTTACAAAAAGAAGGTATAATACAACTGTTAAAAGGTAGAGATAAAGATATATAAATTGAATTAATTATTAATATTCCTATTCAATAGCTGAATTAATATTTATTTACTATTGCATAGTTAAAGTATCAGTACAATTTTCAGGAAAACCGGCAGGAACATTATGAGCAGTATATGTAATGATTAATTGATTGGCAGAAAATATACCAGCACCACTCATAGTAATACCATTGCCAATGTTTTGGTTAGGTATATATAAAGAATCAACATTGCAATTTACTTGCACACTTGTATTGGTGGATAAACCGTAACCGCCAAAATTGTTTATATTAATGGAATAATTACCCGTAGCAGTTACTGTAGCAGGATTAGTATAATTATTGCCGGAGCTACATGTGTTTTTTTCTAAATAGTTGCCTGCTAATACTAATGCACAATTATTTTGAGTAACAACAATATTAACCGGATAGTTTTTGGTACCTACCGATGGGGATGTTGCAGTAATAATAATAGGATAAATACCGATAGCCTGATTACCGCCGCTAAATAGAAAATCGGCAGTATAGGTAGGTACAGCAGAGTAAGTACTAGGCGATACAGTTACTTTTGAAGGCATATTAGAAAACTGTAGCGTTATGTTTTCTGTAGGGCTACCACTTAAAAAAGATGCTTTTAAAAATTTATGATAACTGCCGTGGTTAGGTACATAAATAGTTTGTATGGTATCTATAGCAAAATCAAGCCTTAATTGATTGTCGTGTTTATTGCAGGAATTAGAAAAAACACCAATTCCAATAAAAAATATAGATATTATAATTACAAATTTTTTCATCAACTTCTATTTAAAGTGCCAAGATACTAATCTAAAGCATATATACAAAATTACAAAAACAATTTTGGTTTAGTGAATAATTATAAAAAATAGTAGACTTCTGTTTTTCACATGTTTTTCAAATATTAATTGTGAATTTTGCTTTACGCATTATAAATTTTTATTGTGCTAATGCTCTAATGCAAAATATTCATTTAAACTTAACTTTAAATGCATCAAATAAGGCTTTATACTTATGTTTATACAACTAAATTAGCTTACTTTCGCCCAAAAGATAGCAAAGTTTAAAAATGAAAAAAATTACAGACTACAGAAGGTTATTAGGAGTGCAAGAAAATACCGGTTTACAAGAGCTGAAAACGATATACAGAAATTTGATGAAAAACTGGCATCCTGATAAATTTGCTGATAATGAGGAACAAAAACACGAAGCGGAAATAAAATGCAAACAAATAATTGAAGCCTATCATTTTTTAGTAAGCATAGCCCCGGAAACGAAATTACAAACCCTTTCAGATTATAATAAAACAACCGGTACATCGGGCATTACAGACTATAATTATAAATCGCAGGTACTTACCATTAATTTTGTTGATGGCAATACGTATGAATATTTAGGTGTTCCAAAACCGGTATATGTTAAATTTATCAATGCTGAATCTCCGGGCAGATTTGCCAGAAGGCATATATATAACTCTTATACCTATAGAAGTACAACAAAACTAACGGCTACTGCCGACGTATAGTGGTAATATGTATCTATATTATTTAAAAAATAGATACTGTACTGCTTTTTTTTAACGCTATAATTTGCAATATAATATTACTTTTGCCAGCTAATCTTTTAATATGCTGCAAACAGAATATATACATGTGCCTTATGGCAAAACAGTACATGGTGAAGAAGAAATAGAAGCTGTAGTAAAGGTATTACGAACATCTACACAGATGGGCAAAAATGTGCGGGAGATGGAAGAGAGAGTAGCCAAGCTATACGATAAACAATATGGCATAATGGTTAACAGTGGTTCTTCGGCTCTTTATCTTGCTGCCGACCTTATGAATTATGAGCCGGGTGCAGAAATTATTACACCTACGCTTACGTTTTCTACCACAGTAGCTCCTATTGTAAAAAAAGGATGGATACCGGCTTTTATAGATGTAGAAGAAGGTACATTTAACATTGATGCTAATAAAGTAGAAGAAATGATTACGCCTAAAACAAAGGCTATGATTATTCCTAATTTATTAGGCAATTTACCTAACTGGAGAATGCTTAGGGAAATTGCTGATAAACATAATCTTTTTGTTTTAGAAGATTCTGCCGATACTTTAGGTGCAGAAATTGAGAATGCTTCATCGGGCAGGTTTACCGATATGAGTACTACCAGTTTTTATGGATCTCATATTATAAATTGTGCAGGTAATGGTGGTATGTTATGTGTTAATAATACCGACCATTATAATAGAGGTCGTTTATTGCGTAGTTGGGGCAGAAGTTCTTCCTTATTTGTAGAGTCTGAGAAAATAGAGAACCGTTTTAATGTAGAAGTTGATGGCATACCTTATGATGCAAAATTTGTATTTGAAGAACCCGGATATAATTTAGAACCTTCTGAATTAGGTGCTGCCTTTGGTACAATACAATTAAATAAATTAGCACAAAATATTGATACAAGAACCGCTAATTATACTAAAATGAGAGCGTTTTTTGCACAATATGAAGAGTTTTTTGTGTTACCGAAACAATTACCTAACTCAAGAACTGCATGGTTAGCTTTTGCAGCAACCGTTCGTTCTACTGCACCGTTTATACGCAGGGACTTACAAATATTCTTAGAGAAAAGAAATATTATGACGCGTACTGTATTTACAGGTAATATTTTGCGTCAACCCGGTTTTAAAAATGTTGTTCATAAAGCAGCTGCGGGGGGATATCCTGAAGCAGACAAAGTTATGAGAGGTGGCATTTTACTTGCATGTCATCATGGTTTAAACGACTTGCAATTAAACCATGTAATGGAAAGTGTAAGTGCATTTATGAAACAAATATAAAATATGGGTTTACCTTCGGTCATTTTTTTGTTAGTATATTTTTCTTGGCGCAATAGCATACGTGCTAAATTGAAAGGAAAAAATATGGCAATATGGATAGTTGCTACAATTGTTGCCTTCTTTGTAGGCTTGTTTGTAGGTGAGTTTATCTTGCTGTATTCTTTTTGTAAGGGAATTAATAACTTTCAGGAAATGGCTAAAAATCAAGCCTATCTAAATGAGGTTATGCAAAAATTTGTAGTTGCATTTAGTGGTAATTTACTTTTTCCGGCAACACTCTTTTTATTTGCTATTGGCGGCTATTTATTAATAAGGTATATTTTAGAAAAAATGCCTGATATTAATAAGGAAAATAAAACAAATATTACTGAAATTGAACCAATGAATTAAAAAGATTTGGGAACTGATAGTTTAATTTATAAATTATCAGTTCTCAAATCTTTTTTTTGTCATATTTTATTCTAATACAACCTTATAATACGTATATCTTTTTGGGGACGGTCGTTTTTATCTCGTTCCATATTGGCAATTTTATCTACAACATTCATACCTTTTTTTACTTCGCCAAACACGGTATAATTGCCATCTAATTTTGGGTCGCCACCAATCGTTTTATAAACACTTCGTTGTTCGGGGGTAAAATGATGCCCTGTAAGTTTAGATACACTATCCAAGCCTCTATCATCATAAACTTTGCCTACAACAATATAAAATTGACAAGCAGAGCCTGCTTTGTCGGGAGTGTTATCTCTGGCAACACCTAATGCACCTCTTTTATGAAAATGAACATCATTAATTTCAGCCGGAACAAGAAATTTCAAATCACCGTCACCTAATTGTTGCCCCTGCTTAGCATGTTTAGAATCCGGGTCTCCACCCTGTATTACAAAATGAGGAATGCAGCGATGAAATAAAAGGCTATCGTAAAAATGTTCTTTAATACGGGCTACCATATTCTCAGCATTTTTAGGTGTGTTCTTATATAATACCAATTTTATATTGCCATATTCAGTTTGTATGGTTACTTTATGTTTTTTTGCAAAACAAGAAAAAACAGGAATAAGTAATAACAGTAAAAATGATAATGTTTTCATTAGTTATTTTGTTTTATTTCCATACATAATTCAACTAAAACACCATTTGTTGACTTTGGATGCAAGAAGCAAATTAATTTATTATCAGCACCTTTTTTGGGTTTATCATTTAATAAAATAAAACCTAGGTTCGATAATCGTTTCATTTCAGCTTCAATGTCATCTACTTCAAAAGCTATATGGTGGATGCCCTCCCCTTTTTTAGCAATAAATTTGGCAATAGCACTATCCTCTTTTACTGCTTCTAGTAATTCAATTTTGGATTCACCTGTTCTAAAAAAAGCAGTGTTTACTCCTTCCGATTCAACAGTTTCGGTTTTATAACATGTAGTATTTAAAAGTGCCTCGTATAGTGGTATAGAGGTATCAAGTTTAGTTACTGCAATGCCCAAATGTTCTATTTTCATTATGTATGTATAGTTTTTATAAATGGGAATATATTAATAAGCAATCTCTGATTTGTGCTAAGTTAAATCTTTTGATTGTAATTTTGTACAAATCTAACGATTTAAGAATAATAATATGAATTTACACTTACCGATATATTTAGACAATAATGCAACTACACCAATGGACCCGCGTGTATTAGATGCAATGTTGCCTTATTTTGTAGAAAAGTTTGGAAATGCTGCCAGTAGAAACCATTCATTTGGCTGGGTAGCCGAAGAGGCAGTTGACTATGCACGCGAACAAGTAGCACAATTAATTAATGCCGACTCAAAAGAAATTATATTTACTTCAGGTGCAACAGAATCAGACAATTTAGCTATTAAAGGTGTTTATGAAATGTATGCATCAAAAGGTAATCATATTATTACCTGCACCACCGAACATAAAGCTGTATTAGATTCTTGTAAACATATTGAAAAGTTAGGAGGTCATGTTACCTATCTATCTGTAAACGCAGACGGATTAATTGATTTATCGGAATTAGAAAAAGCTATAACCGATAAAACAATTTTGATTTCCATAATGTATGGTAATAATGAAATTGGGGTAATACAACCTATTAAGGAAATAAGTGCAATAGCAAAAAAACACGGAGTGTTATTTTTTACCGATGCAACACAAGCAGTAGGTAAAATACCTGTAGATGTAATAGATGACGGTATAGATTTAATGTCTTTTAGCGGTCATAAAATTTATGGACCAAAAGGTGTAGGTGTTTTATATGTACGTAGAAAAAACCCACGCGTAAAAGTTACCAGCCAAATGGACGGTGGCGGACATGAGAGAGGAATGCGCAGCGGCACTCTTAATGTACCTGCTATTGTAGGTTTAGGTAAAGCTTGTGAACTTTGCAGACTTGAAATGACAGAAGAAGCTACAAGATTGAGTGCCATGAGAGACAGGCTAGAAAATTCTTTGATGGAATTAGACGAAACATATATCAATGGAGATAAAAATCATCGTTTACCACATACTGCAAATATTTCTTTTAAATATGTTGAAGGTGAAGGCTTAATGATGGGTTTTAATAAAAACATAGCATTGTCAAGCGGTTCGGCTTGTACATCGGCATCTTTAGAACCTTCTTATGTTTTAAAAGCGTTAGGTTTAGGCGATGATTTAGCTCATAGTTCATTAAGATTTGGCTTAGGACGTTTTACAACTGAAGAACAAATTGATTTTACCATAAAAGCAGTAACAGATACTGTAAATAAATTAAGAGAAATGAGCCCATTGTGGGAGATGTTTAAAGAGGGTGTTGATATTAATTCAATAGAATGGGAACATCATTAATACAAATTATTAAATATAATAAGTAAAAAACACGTTAAATAAAATAGTATGGCATATTCAGATAAAGTTATTGACCATTATACCAACCCTAAAAATGTAGGTACATTAGATAAATCTAAAACAAATGTAGGTACCGGATTAGTTGGTGCACCGGAATGTGGTGATGTAATGCGTCTTCAAATAGAGGTTGACGAACTAAGCGGAGTTATTAAAGATGCAAAATTTAAAACATTTGGTTGCGGTTCTGCAATTGCCTCTTCTTCGCTTGCCACAGAATGGCTTAAAGGCAAAAGTGTAGATGAAGCACTACAAATAGATAATATGGACATTGTAGAAGAATTAAATTTGCCACCGGTAAAAATACATTGTTCGGTATTAGCAGAAGATGCTATTAAAGCTGCTATAAATGATTACAGAACTAAAAATGGTTTATCTGAATTGGTGAACGCTCATTAATTTTGTAGTTTTTTAAAAACAATAATAATATTTATTTGTTTTAAATTAATAGTATATAAGTATAATTTGATTATAGATGATTTATGTAAGTGATAAAGCAAAGGAGAAAGTTTTTAAACTAAAGCAAGATGCCAGCTTAGGAGATGAATATTTTTTGCGAGTAAGTGTTATTGGTGGCGGATGCTCAGGCTTATCTTATAAATTGGATTTTGATAATGAAACACAGCCCAAAGATCAAATATTTGAAGACCAAGGTGTAAAAATAGTTACAGACCTTAAAAGTTTTCTTTACTTATGCGATACTACATTAGATTTTTCTGATGGTTTAAATGGTAAAGGATTTCATTTTAGTAACCCTAATGCAAGCAGAAGCTGTGGTTGCGGAGATAGCTTTGCTGTATAAATTCTAATTAATGATAATTTTAAAACCGGCAATGTCCGGTTTTTTTTATTATTATTTATTGTATGTTGAATAAATAATGAATAGATTTGTGTTTTAAAAAAGTTTAATTGTATTTAAAATATTTTTTAACATAATACACACGTTAAAAAGAACTAAGAAAAAATATGTTCGCTAAATGGTTTAATAAAACGGGTAAAAACGAAGAAATAAGTATTAAAAATGATAAAATAAACAATTGGTCGTTTTTAGGAGCAGATATGCATTCTCATTTAATACCCGGCATAGACGATGGCTCTAAAACTATTGAAGAAAGCTTGATGTTAATTCGTTCTATGATAGAAATGGGCTATAAAACAATAATAACCACACCGCATATTATGATAGACTATTATCCTAATAATATAGATATTATAACAAATGGATTGATTTTATTGCAAAATGCACTTAAAGAAAACAATATAGAGATTACAATTAGAGCTGCAGCAGAATATTATATTGATGAATATTTTAGCGATAAATTAGATAACGAACCTTTACTTACCATAAATAAAAACGAAGTTTTGGTTGAGTTTTCTATGTTATTTGAGCCACCGATGCTAAATGAAGTGCTATTTAAAATGCTTAAAAAGGGGTATCGCCCAATATTAGCCCATCCGGAGAGATACTTGTTTTTTCATAAAAACTTTGACCGTTTCCGTGAATTTAGAGATAGAGGATGTTTATTACAATTAAACATATTGTCTCTAAGCGGGTATTATGGTAATAATATTAAAAATATAGCCGAACAGATACTTGATAACAAAATGTATGACTATTGTGGAACAGATATACATCACGAAAAGCACGCTTTAGCAATCAAATCTATGATTGGGACAAGAACATTTCAAACGCTATCAAATTATTCTTTCCTTAATTCAGGAATTACTTTCTAAAGAAATATAGAAAATAACAACCTAAAATGTAACTTTGCCAAAAATTTTAAAAAAGTTTTATTTTGTTTATATATTATATATGAACAACTAAATAAAGCAATCAAAACAAAAAATTTAAAATAATTATATATATATATGGATTTATCGTCTTATCGTATTGCTGTAATTGGTCTGGGTTATGTTGGCTTACCTTTGGCAGTTGAATTTGGGAAATATTACCAGACAGTTGGTTTTGATATTAATAAAAAGCGTATTTCAGAATTGAATTCAGGTCATGATTTTACATTGGAGGTAAATGAAGAAAACCTAAACAAAGTTTTGCTAAAAGACATTTCTAATAATGTAGAAAAAGGTTTGTATTGTACATCAAACCTGGAAGAATTGGCAAAATGCAATTTTTACATTATTACTGTACCCACCCCTGTTGACAAGTATAATCGTCCGGATTTAACTCCATTATATAAAGCGAGTGAAACAGTTGGAAAAGTGCTTAAACAAGGAGATATTGTAGTATATGAATCAACGGTATATCCAGGTGTTACAGAGGATGAGTGTGTACCGGTTTTAGAAAAAACAGCTAATCTTAAATTTAATATAGATTTCTTTTGCGGGTATTCGCCTGAAAGAATAAATCCGGGAGATAAGTTGCATACAGTATCAAAAATAAGGAAAATAACTTCAGGTTCTACTATAGAAACAGCAGAAATAGTAGATAAAGTATATGGTTCTATAATAACTGCAGGTACATTTAAGGCATCAAGTATTAAAGTAGCAGAAGCAGCTAAAGTAATAGAAAATGCACAAAGAGATATTAATATTGCATTTGTAAACGAGCTTGCTAAAATATTTAATCGTTTAAACATTGATACCCATCAAGTATTAGAAGCATCAGCAACAAAATGGAATTTTTTGCCATTTAAACCAGGCTTAGTAGGTGGGCATTGTATTGGTGTAGATCCTTACTACTTATCTCAAAAAGCACAAGAAGTGGGCTACCATCCCGAAATTATTTTAGCAGGTAGAAGGCTAAATGATGGTATGGGTGCATATATAGCCAATGAAATAGTAAAATTAATGATTCGGAATGATTTGCAAGTTAAAGGGGCAAATATATTATTATTAGGTATAACATTTAAAGAAAATTGCCCAGATGTAAGGAACACTAGAGTAGTAGATATTTTTAATGAATTAAAATCTTTTAATATTAATATTACAGTATATGATCCTTGGGCAAAAGCAGAAGATGTGATGCATGAATATGGAATAGAAGTAATAAAAGAGATACCAAATGTATTATTTGAATCTGTTATTTTGGCAGTTGCTCATAAAGAATTTGCAAATAGAAATTGGAGAGAATATTTAGTAGCAAATGGTATAGTCTATGATGTAAAAGGCTTTCTAAATAAAGAAATGATAGATGCTAGATTATAAATAATGACCGTAAAATTTGTTATATATTTTTATTTAAACTTATTGTAAATATAATAAGGCATACTACTAACCGTTTGTTTTTCATTGCATTTTAAACTATTTTTGTAGAAATTTCTAGGATGAGTATATTCATTAAAAACAAATATTTTTTATTTGTAATGATATTTGTTGTTGTTTTTTCAGTTTTCAATACTTCTTGTGTGTTACGTAAGAAGGTTATATATTTTAGTGATATACCTGATACGCTTTCTGCCCCAATAGTAGCAAACAATGTAGCTGTTTACCACGAACCGGTAATAGAATGTAACGATATACTTGCAATAACAGTACAAACGATTGAGCAAAATTCAACAAATCAACCAATCAGTTCAAATTCTATTGGAACATATAATGCATTAAATGGATTTTTAGTTGATAAGAACGGATATATAGAATTATCATTAATTGGATTTGTAAAAGTTGGCGGATTAACTACAACAGAGGCGCGTGAAATTATTAAACAAAAGGCACGTGAATTCTATAAAGAACCGGTTGTAAATGTTAAAATATCAAATTTTGATATTCTAGTGTTAGGAGATGTAAATAAAGCAGGCTCCTTTTCATTTCCAAACGAAAAAGTAACAATTTTGGATGCTATTGCTGCCTCTGGAGATATATCTCTTACGGGGTTGCGAAACAAAGTGTTATTAATAAGAACAATAAATAATGAGAAAACATTCGTTCGTTTAAATCTTACATCATCATCTGTATTTTCTTCCCCATATTTTTATTTAAAACAAAGGGATGTAATTTTTATTGAACAAAATAGAGTAAAATTACAAGCTAGCGACCAAAGATTAGTGCAATATTTAGGTCTTACATCAACCGTTTTATCATTAATAACATTAATTATTGCCTTTAGACACTTTTAATTAAATACATTATCTATTAAACAAAAAACAAAAAATTAGCTGCTAATAAATTAATTTAATGGAGGTAAATGTAAAACCTGTAGAAAAAGATAATAAACCAAAAAATAAAGAAGGCAACTCTTTTAATTTAAAATGGTTTCTAACAACAATTATTGCAATATGGCCTTGGTTACTAGCTAGTATTGTAGTTTGTTTAATATTAGGCAACTTATATTTACGATATACTGTTCCTATTTTCCGTTCGTATGCTAAAATATTAATAAATGATTCTAAAAAGGGCGGGTCTTCAGGTCAGGAAGATATTATGCAACTATTAAAAATAAATAATAATAGAATAAATCTTGA
>CAIWXG010000137.1 GCA_903916555.1 uncultured Bacteroidota bacterium | reverse complement strand
TTTTAATAAAATTTGTTAAATTTGCAGAAATTGAATTTATAAGTATTTATAGGTTATTTCAATAATAATTTTTATTTATATATTATAACCAATTTCTATTAAAGGCGAATAGTAATTTTATAAATAATTAAATTATGGCACTAAGCAAAAATCATAGCAAATTAACATTGATATTTTTTTTGTTTTTTTTTATTTTTAATTGGGTTCAATCAAATGCCGAAAGTAAGGATAGCTCTTCTTTTACATTTAGTGGATACGTAGATGTCTATTATGCCCGTTATTCTGATTCTATGCCGCTAAACAGTCAGGCAAAATTTGCTGATGTATGTGCCAGAAATAATACTTTCGGCTTAAATATTTTTCAATTTAGTTGTCAGTATAATTCTAATAAATTAAGAGGCACCGCAACCTTACATTATGGCGATATACCTTTAAATGCCGGCTCTTCAACCTATAATACAACCAATTCATCATCATTTAATTATATACAAGAAGCTAATATAGGTTTTAAAGTAAATAAATATATATGGATAGATGCCGGTTTTTTTAAAACACATATAGGCACAGAATCAATATTACCTAAAGAAAATATTTGTAATTCAGTTTCTGTAATTACTTTTTACGAACCTTGGTTTCAATCGGGAGTTAAGATTAGTTATGCACCTAACGAACAATTATTTTTCTGTTTTCATGTATTAAATGGGTATAATACATTTGTAGAAACCAATAATAAGAAGATTATAGGCTTAAGTGCAACTTACGCCTTAGGAACAAAAGGCAGCATTGGATATTTTAATTTAATTGGCGATGAAACAACTGATTCAATTAACTCAACCAAATTACATATACGTTTTTTGAATAATTTTGTTTTTAATTATCAACTTACCCAAAAAATAAAAATGGTATTGGGCTTTGATTATATTTCTCAACAAAATTCTAGCATTACTAATGCTAATGACGCTGCAGTTATTTATAGTGGTATAGCAACTTTTAAGTATCAAATTAAACCTAAAATGGCTGTATATGCACGTTATGAAATGTATAATGATGCTAGTGGTATGCTTTCGGGTATTATACATAATGTAAAAAACATTAGCACAGGTTATATATTAAATGGTTTTACAGGTGGCATTGAATATAAGCCTACAGATAATTCTTTTGTAAGATTAGAATCGCGATATTTACTAATGGACAATGACCAAAAAATATTTTTAACAGATAGCAAAGCAACAAATATTAGAACTGAGTGGATGATGAATGCCGGAATTACTTTTTAAATAAATAATTTTACAAAAATAGAGTTTTCATTTCCTAACCAATAAAAAAAAATCAAATGGCAAATTTCGACACCGGTTCAACCGGATTTATGTTACTGGCAACGAGTCTGGTAATGTTAATGACCCCAGGTTTAGCATTCTTCTACGGAGGGCTTGCTGGTAAAAAAAATATTCTTGGTATTATGATACAAAGTTTTGTATCAATGGGTATAACTACAATTATGTGGTACATCTGTGGGTATTCTCTATGTTTTAGTGGTGATGCAATGGGAGGAATAATTGGAAATCTTGATAAAGCTTTTATGCATGGCGTTGACCTTAATACTGCATTTACAGGAAATGGAACACCTCTTTTTTCAGGCAATAAAAATATACCGGAGTTTGTATTTTTTGCTTACCAAATGATGTTTGCCATTATTACACCGGCATTAATAACTGGTGCATTTGTGAATCGCGTTACCTTTAAATCGTATCTTATTTTTTTAGTAGTATGGCAAGTATTAGTTTACTACCCATTTGCACACATGGTATGGGGTGGTGGATTATTAGCAAAATGGGGTGTATTAGATTTCGCAGGTGGTATTGTTGTGCATGCTACTGCAGGGTTTGCAGCATTAGCATCTGTAATTTTTGTTGGGAAAAGACGCAATACTGATGCTACTCCCAATAGTATTCCATTAATAGCAATAGGTACAGGTTTATTATGGTTTGGCTGGTATGGTTTTAATGCAGGTAGTGCTTTAGATGTAAATGCAATAACAGCACAAGCTTTTATAAATACCGACGTGGCAGCATCTTTCGCAACTATTACTTGGTTGATAATAGAATGGAGTCTTGTTAAAAAACCGAAATTTGTTGGCTTACTTACAGGTGCAGTTGCAGGCTTAGCTACTATTACACCCGCAGCAGGCTTTGTAACACTAAACGGTGCAGTAGCAATTGGGATAGCATCTGGTTTAGTATGTTATGTAGCCGTACATTTTAAAAACAAGATGGGTTGGGATGATGCTCTTGACGTATGGGGTGTGCATGGTATGGGTGGTGTAACAGGTACTATTTTATTAGGTGTTTTTGCTACAAAAGCTGTAAATGCATCGGGTGCAGAAGGTTTATTAACAGGAGGCACCAATTTCTTTTTAATACAATTAGGTGCCGTAATTGGAGCATCTATTTATGCCTTTATATTTACCTATGTTATGCTGTTTATCATAAACAAGATAACAAAAGTAAGAGTGTCAGATACAGAAGAAGACAATGGTCTTGATGTTGCTTTGCATGGTGAAAAAGCTTACGATGAAGGTGCATTGTAAGCCTGAATAATAATTTATTATTTGGTAAAAAAACAAAAAAATAAAATACAGTTAGAGTGTATTCAGAAATATAAATATATTTGAATACACTCTATTTAATACATTTATATACGAATACAGAATAAATAGAAATAATATTCTTCAGGCCTTATAATACTATTTTAGAATTCAATATTTCTAAAAAAAATTAATGCTTAACTTTGAATAAATTTTAAACAATTAAAAAACTAAAAAATGGCAGCAGTATTTACAGATTCAAATTTTGAAGCGGAAGTTATAAATACAAAAAATTTATCGGTAGTAGATTTTTGGGCTCCTTGGTGTGGTCCTTGTATTGCATTAGGACCAACTATTGATGCATTATCAAAAGAATACGAAGGTAAAGTAAATGTTGGAAAGGTAAATGTAGATGAAAACCCTAATTTATCTATAAATTATGGTGTAACAAGCATACCATGTGTATTGTTTTTTAAAGACGGCAAATTAGTTGACAAACAAATTGGGGCAGCACCCAAAAATGTATTTGATAAAAAAATACAAAAATTATTATAATTTCGATTAATTAAAAAAGGAAATCAATTGATATAATAAGCAATTGATTTCCTTTTTTAATTAATCTTCTCTTTTATACTAAAGATAATAATTCTATTTTGTGAGTCGGAAGATTTTTTTGCACTAATTTCATAATTTAAAGATATGTATTTACATAAAAGATCCGCACAATCTTTTTTTAAGAAGTTTTCCTTATTCTTTAGCATAAATTTTTTTAGAAAAACTATCTTGTTCTTATTTGTTACTTTCTCAGTCAATATCAGCGGATAATTAAGATAGCATTTAGGAGAAATCGTAGTAAGCTGAGGTTCGGGAAAGTGTTTTGTGATTTTAAAATCAGTGAAATAAATAGTTCTTTCTTTCAGTTTACCATTTGCATCATAAAAAAAATTCACAATATCCATTACTGTTTTATTATTGCTATGTAGTTTCACCTCTTTTATCTTAACCTTTTTCTTGTCAAAATATTCTTTAGTATAAGATTCAATTTTCCCATTTAAAGAAGAAGTTTCAGTTGCAATTAATCCACCGGAAGATTTATCTGTTTCATAATCATAAATTTTATAGTATTTGTTGCCATTAACTTTATTATCTTCCTCATAAACAGATTTCATACCCGTTTTATTATCATATTTAATATTAATTATTTTTTCTAAATTTGCATTAGTATATGTTTCATTTCTAATCACTTTTTTCTTATTATTTAAAATATCAACATTCTTTTTTATAATACTTTCAGCGAGCAAATAATTAGTAGTAAGATTTACTAAACTATCACTAGTTGAAAATATTTGACAACTATCAATTATTTTTATTTTAAAACTATCTTTAAATTCATAATAATAAGTATATATAGATTGAATAGTGCCTGTTTGATAAACTTCTTGACCAACTCTAAATGATGTTTGAGCTGTAGAAGTAATTATATTCGAGATAAACAAATAATTCAAAAATAAGAAAATTCTATACATATTTAAAGAAAATTTTATAAAAATAAATAAGGCTGTTCGTTTAGAAACAGCCTTATTTATACAAAATAAAATTGATATTATAATTCTGTATTGCGTTTAGTCAATAAAAAGCTGAAACCAATTGTTAAAACAGAATATACATCCTTATATTTATTTATTGCTGTAGCAGAAGAGATATTAATACCATCCAAATAATCAGAAAAGGTATAATTATTATTGTAATTTATCATTAACTGTGTACTTTTTGTACCAAAAAACTTTTTCATGTGTACCCTGAAACCAATGTTTAAAGACAAAAAAGGTTGGAAATCATGGTCTTGAACATACCTTTGTTTAAAATTTGGTACCTTAATATATTCATACTGAACATCAGTTTTCACATTAATCATACCTACACCTAAACCAATATACATTGCACTCAATGCTTTCCCAATAGTGCTTTCGGTATATTGAAATAATTGGCCTAATGAAGTTTTACCATTAATATCTATTGCTTGATAAGTAGCAGTAGTTTTTAATCCACGAGACCAACTATTAGTTGCCTCTGAACTTTGTAATTGACCAAAATAACTCTCAAAACCAACAATAAGGCTTTTAGTAATGTGTCTACCAATACCTAATCTAAAACCGGGTGAAAGTGTGTGCTGATTTAAATCACCCCACATTGTTGCTAAACCAATTCCTACACCAAGACTATATTTATCCGACTTAAAATTCTCAGCAGCTTCATCACGTACCTGAGCGGTAGATATTTTGCAAAAACTGCAAATAATAACTAACAATATTACAACTTTCGATTTCATATTAATGTATATTAAAAATAAATCAAGTATAAAAAAACTTAGAACCTAAATAATCCCTTTTTGAAATTCTTAATTTCTTGTTCTATTCTATTTGATTCCCTAATTTGTTCTTCTTCTGTTTTAAATTTATCCTTAATACTTAAACCAGATGGACTTGCTTCTTTTACAATTCTGGAATGAAAGTTTCTGCTAATAAACATATCATCATAGCTTACATTAGACAAATCTCTTTGTAAATCGGTAACTTCTCTTGCAGCAAACAATTTGCGGCATTGTTTAAAATAAAGATAAAAAGGATGCTGGTCAAATAAATAAACACCTGCAGAGTTTTTATACTTTTTCACAGGGCCGAAACTAATTATCTCTGTAATTACTCTTCCTCTAACTTTATCAAAATATATATCTTCTTTTATTTCAAATTTAGTTACAGAGTCAGGATTAAATTCACCTACAACTTGGTGCGTACCTACAGTTTCACCATTTGAGTCAATATCATTTGCAATACCGGTATCTCTAAATGCACCAATTGCTTTTTCATAAGTCAATTGTTTTGTAAATTCTTCATCTTTATATGCAATAATTTTGCCTGTTTTAATGGCATTCATAATTTCTGACATTAACGTATTACCCGGTACTGCAAATATTCTATTTACAGAATCCGTTAAATCAATTTGACGCCAAATTCTTTTATATTTCTTAATATTATCAACTTTTTGCGTAGGAAAAGCAAATGGTTTTGCCCCACGTAAAGTTGATATATTATAAAAACCATCAGTAGGTTTCTCATTGTCTAATGTAAAATCATCCATACGAAGTACAGTAGTATCAGCAACTAAGTTATTTGCATCAAAACGACTGGTATCTGGCGTAGGATTATCACCATTAGAAGTAAGAACCGGTGGATTTTCAGCAGTAGTTGTAGTTACCTGAGCAGGTTTCTGCTTCGCTGTATCTGCGGTAGCTGCTGCACCTGCCGTACTGTCAACACTTGCAGCAGCAGCTTTTTTCTTCTTTTTTGCCGGAGTTCCGGTAGCATTATTTACAAAAATGCCTGCAAACAATAAAACAATAAACGCCGCTGTAATGTATTTTTTCATAAAAATTATTAATTACTAATTTAAAAAATTATTGTGCTGTAAAGGTAATCGGGTCTAAAGACTTTTTAACACCATCAGGACCTGTTGCTACAATATTATCAAACATAACACGAGTAGATGGTGTTATACCATTAATTGCAGCAATCATTTCAGGTGTTAAATTACCACTGTTTGCTTGTAATACTTGTGGGTCTCCGCCTCTAGGTTTAATTACTATTAATTTAAATGTATTAACTACAAATTTAGCATCAAAATCAAAATCTTCAAGTTTTGCGAATAACTTAGTTTGTCCTTTTAATGCTCCCAAAGGTACATTTCCACCACCTTTGCCACCAAAAGTTGGGTGTGGGGAAGGTATCCTTTTGCATCTAAATTCACCTGTACCTAAAACTGAAGAATGTCCTTTTTCTAATTCTCCGGAAGCAGTAATTGTTACTTTACCCATGTTTTTTACATTCACTTCGTATTTTCCCACTTGACCTGAAACCGGAGTAATTGTACCATCTGAAATTGTAGCATGTACTTTATCATCTGCAACACCGGCAGCACCAATTGCAACAGGATTCGGAACACCTATATAAAACACGTTCATTGCAGTAGGCGAAATTGTTACTGAAGGGGGTGCCACTTTATAAACTTGCTCTTCTAAAGGATAATCTTTCTTATGACCATCAGTAGTTTGAACAGTAATCGTACCTGTGTATTTTTTATCACCTGGAGCTGTACCAGCTGCAGTATAAAGACCTTTACCATCTTTTACTTCTAATTTTTGACCATTAACTGTAATTTCCGGGTTCTTTTTTGAATCAAAAGCAGTTAAAAATACTTCTGCTTCGTATTTTTGTCCTACTAAGATATAGTTAGATTTTGGAACTGCAATGACTTTATATTCATCTAAAACTAAATCTGTTTCAATTGAATTAGCTAATATTTTTCTAACAACTGAATTTTCAGATGATTTTAAGTCAGATTTAATTTTAGCTAATGCTGTTAATGCGGCAGTTAAAGGAATACCATCTCCAAATGCATCTTCTTCCCAAGATGTTTTAATGCCTTCTCTTGGTGCAGGGTCCTTAACATTTAGTGATACGGTTGTATTTGCAGTATCCTTAGCATCTAAGCAAGACTTTATTCCTACAATTGTTTCTTTTATCTTAGCTTTAAGTTCAATAGCTTTTTTGTGGACTATCATAACATTGGGAGAAATCTCAATATCATCTCTTTTATTCACTTCACCATTTGGCTTTAAACCTTCACCTTTTTCAATTAATTCTTTTATATCTGCATCAATTATTTTATCTAAATCTTTGCAAATAGTTTGTACTTTTTTTGCTCTATCGTAAAATGGTTTAGAACGATCAGGAGAATTTTTTAAATCTCTTTCTTCAAAGCTCTTAAATCTATTTTCAGTCGACTCACCAACTAATTTTGAAGTCTCTTTAAGACTGTCTGTTAAATTTTGGAATGCATCAAGTACGTGGTCTGTTACTGTGGTTGCTGCTAAACCAAGCAGAACTAGATACAGTATTCCCATCATCTTTTGCCGCGGGGTTTCATTTAATTCTGCCATTTTTTATATAAAATTTTTAGAATAAGTTTGTTTTAAAATTATTTTTTAAATGCATCCAATTGTGCTTGATATACCTTAGTAATAGCAGTCATATTTTGATTATAAGCTTTCATACCGGCAGTTGCTGCTTCAAATTCTTTCAACATTGTTTGTGTTGAAGCTGTCATTTGATTAATAGCAGCTAATGTTTTAGTAAATTGGTCGAAACTTGCATTTAAGTCTGTTGTATTTTTAGTAAAAGATTTTAATCCTACAGATGCACCTTCTATATCTTTAATCATTGTAGCAGAAGTAGTTGCCAATTGATTTACAGATTGTAAAGATTTACCAAATTGGTCGAAATTAACAGTAACACCATTTAAGTTGTCGCGGAATTTCTTCATATCAGTTGTAGCAGTTTCCATTTCTTTTAGCATGTTTTGAGTAACATTAAAAGAACCGGCAATCTGATTTACAGATTCAACTGTTTTATTAAATTGCTCAAAACCTTTGCTTAAACGCTCAATTATTTTCGGAGTAATTGCAGATGCTAATAGTTCTTCTAAACCAGAATCTTTCTTTTCATCTTTATGGTCATCATGAGCATGTGTATCTTCAGGAACAGCCATTGCAGCAAAACCTAATATTGTAAATAGAATAGC
>CAIWXG010000136.1 GCA_903916555.1 uncultured Bacteroidota bacterium | reverse complement strand
CCGATCTATTCCATTACATTGTCAAAATAGATACAACAAACCGGAGACTCGCTGAAACCCTTTTTTCGAGCATACCGACAATACAAAATACTTGCCTCCAACTTATCTGTAAAAAATAATTTTATAAATATAATTCATAACTATTTTATAAATTTTTGAATTTAAGATATTATAAATTTCATCTACCCTATTTTTTATACACTAAAAATATCCCTAATTTTACCCCATAAAATAATAATGAAATGAAATTAGTTACCTATTTAAAAGATGAAACCGAACAATTAGCTTTTTATATTAATGGATTGCTTTATGATACGACACAAGCTAATGCAAGCTTGCCGGAAACAATGGCAGGCTTACTGCAAAATTGGGACGAATATATAGCTTTAATGCATAATACGGATACTGACATAAAAAACGGAAGTTTAGAACTCCAGTCTATAAAATATGAAGAGGCTGAACTTTTAGCACCTCTACCTCGCCCTACTTCCTGCCGCGACGGGTATGCATTTAGGCAGCATGTTGCAGCCGCAAGACGTAATCGTAAAGTTGATATGATTGCAGAATTCGACCAGTATCCTATTTTTTATTTTACCAATCATAATGCAATCCAAGGGCCCGGCAACATATTAGTAATGACCGACCATTTGCAAAAATTAGATTTTGAATTAGAAGCTGCTGTTGTTATTTGCAAAAAAGGCAGAAACATAAAAGCTGATGAAGCAGATAGTTATATTGGTGGCTTTATGATTATGAACGATATGAGTGCCAGAACCTTGCAAATGGAAGAAATGTTGTTGAATTTAGGACCAGCGAAAGGTAAAGATTTCAGTACTGTAATAGGCCCAATGCTGGTAACACCCGATGAATTAGAACAATACCGTATTCCGGCAAGACCGAACCATACAGGTAATAATTATAACCTGCCCATGAAATGTTATGTAAACGGGATTGAAGTTAGTGCCGGTAATATGGGTGATATGGACTGGACATTTGCTGAAATAATAGAACGTTGTGCTTATGGGGTTGATATACTACCCGGTGATGTAATAGGCAGTGGCACTGTTGGCACAGGCTGTTTTCTAGAACTTAACGGTACAGGTAAACTAAATAACGCTGAATATAAAGAACAATGGCTACAAATAGGCGATGTAGTAAGAATGAATATTGAAGGTTTAGGCGAACTTAGCAATACGATTGTAGCTGAGGACACTGACTTTAGCATACTGAAATTGAAAAAAAAATAAAATGATTTTTAAAGATTCTATTATAATTGGGGTTATAGGTGGCGGTTCTATGGGTTCTGGTATTGCCCAAGTGGCATTAATGGCAGGGCATAACGTTATTTTGTGCGATACAAGCACTTTTGCATTAGAAAATGCAAAAGCTAATTTATATAGTACATTTAAAAAACTTCAAGAAAAAGGAAAAATACAAAATGCAGATGTTTTAATTAATAATATAACATTCTCAAATACCATAGATGCATTAAAAGATTGCGGTCTTATTATTGAAGCTATTATTGAAAAACTGGAAGTAAAACAAAGTTTATTTAAATCGCTGGCTTTAATTGTAAACGATACTTGCGTATTGGCAAGTAATACATCTTCGCTGTCAATTACTTCTATTGCAGCATCTTGTGCCTACCCTGACCGTGTAATAGGATTGCACTTTTTTAATCCTGCACCTTTAATGGCATTGGTAGAAGTAATACCGGCTATACAAACGAATACTGCATTTATTGATGCTGCTAAAAATTTAATGCTTAAATGGGGCAAAACACCTGTAATAGCAAAAGATACACCCGGTTTTATTGTAAACCGTGTTGCAAGACCTTTTTATGGCGAAGCATTAAGAATATTTGAAGAGGATATTGCAGATATGGTAACCATAGATTATGCAATGACGCAAATAGGCAATTTTAAAATGGGGCCTTTTACCTTAATGGACTATATAGGACATGACGTTAATTTTGTTGTTACAGAAACTGTTTTTCAAGCCTTCTATTATGATGCCCGATATAAACCTTCTTTTACACAAAAAAGAGTATTAGAAGCAGGTTGGCTTGGTAAAAAATCAGGAAAAGGTTTTTATGATTATTCAACAAATTCAGTTCAGCATCAACCAAATACAGAGCCGGAATTATTGAACATAATTTGCGAACGTATTGTTGCTATGTTAATAAATGAAGCTATTGATGCATTGTATCTAAAGGTTGCAACCGAAGCAGATTTAGAAACAGCAATGACAAAAGGGGTTAATTATCCTAAAGGCTTATTTAAATGGTGCGATGAATTAGGTTCAGATTATGTTTTAAGCCTATTAGATAATTTATACAATACTTACCACGAGGACAGATACAGAGCGTCTGTACTATTAAGAAAACAGGCTGAAACAAAAAGTAAGTTTTTACAATAAGATATATAAAACTATTGAATTTACGGTGTTATTCTATATATTGTACCATTATCACCAACAGTTATTAAGTCATTATTTGGGCAAATTGTAATACTTCTGAGATTATTAGTTGTAAATTTTTTATATTCAGCCCAATGTAGCCCACCGTCATCAGAATGGATTATAATACCATCATCGCCTACTGCCCAGCCACTATCCATATCTTTAAATACAATGCTCCTTAGTCCATAATGGGGTATTGTAATATCGTTTCCGTTTCTAAGCTTTCTCCAATTAGTACCACTATCATTAGTAAGATAAATGCTACCATTGGCTCCACAAACCCATATTACATTCCCATGAATATCCATAGCAGTAAAATTATCATCGACAATAGAAAGCGTTTTCCAACTCTGTCTATAATCAGTAGTTTTCATAATAATACCATAACCAATTACAAAACCGGTTGATGAATTGAGCATATAAATATCATTTAACCCAAATAAGTAAGTTTTGTTTTCAAATATTTGAAATTTGCTATTTACTTGAGTAATGGTACTTTGCCTTTGTAAAACAGTACTAATAAAAATACCTGTATCCGTATTTACAAAAGTACCCCCTACATATACATTCCAGTCTATCTGATTAAACAACCAATTAGTGCCTAAATTGTTTGAATAAAGAACGGTACCGTCTGTACCACATAAATAAATAGTATTATTGGCACCCATACTCATACCTAACATAGCTTTACCGGCTTGCGGGTAAGAATTAGATATAAAAGTAAATCCGCCATCACTTGATTTTAAAATTTCAGCTTTTAGAAATTCGATACCACCGGCAATAATACAATCGGTATCATTAAGAAATTTCATATGATGAAAATCTGAATTAGAGTTAATATTTATTTTAATTACATTTTGTAATTGCAATTGGTCTTTTTTACAAGAAAAAAATGTAGAAAATACAAATACAGAAACGATACACCAAAATGAATTTTTAGACATGAGGTAAAATTCGTACAATTATTTTATTATATTTTTTATATCAGTAGCAAGGTGTGTACTAAAAATTTCGGAACCTAATTTATTTAAATGTTGAGAGTTATAAAAATATTTTTTATTTGTACAAAGACTTTCATTTACATAATTAAATATATTTAAAAAACTAAGCCGGTAATAAAAATTCAAATGAATTAAATAACATATATTCAAAATATTTTTGGCAAAATAGTAGTATCTATTCGCAAAAATAAAATAATCTTTTATAATTTACCTGTTTATTATTATTTACACAATAAATAAAATATTATAATATTAATATTGCCTTTTTATTTTGTTTTAATTATTTACCTTTGCACTTTTACAATTAAAATCTAACAACCAAATTTTTTTATATGGATTCTAATACTATTTTGAGTAAATTAAATGAAATTTTTAGAGATGTTCTTGACAATGATGCTATAAAATTAGAACTTATAACAACAGCAAAAGATATTGAAGAATGGGATTCTTTAAGCCATATACAATTAGTAGTTGCTGTTGAAAAACATTTTAAAGTAAGGTTTACTACACAGGAAATACAAAATTGGAAAAATGTAGGCGATATGCTGAACAGTATAGAAAACAAAATGAAAAAATAGTATGATTACTGCTTTTCATCATATAGGTTGTTTAGTAGAAAATATTGATATTGCAGTTGCCGATTACAAAATCTTGTGTCCGGAATTAATAGTTAGTGATGTATATGATATTGAAGACCAACTGGTAAAAGTTGCATTTGTAAATATAGGTAACACCCATATAGAATTTGTAGAACCTTATACTACAAATACCACATTGGTTAAACTACTAAGTAAAAAACCGGGTTATTATCATATAGGTATCTTTACAGATAATATAGACGATGAAATAGCAAGATTAGAAGAAAATGGATACAGGTTTATTAATAAATTTCGTTCTATGGCTTTTAATAATCGTTTTTGTGCTTTTTTATATAATCAGGAATATCATTTGATAGAGCTTATCGAAAAAGAATAATTCAGCTTATTATATTGTATATATTTTTTACTAAACCTTTAATTTGAACTGAAATATATAATATTTTCGTTTGGTGAAAGGCACGAAATAAACTATTTTTCTTTATTTTTATAATCTACACAAAAAATTACATAGATTTGTTTCCAGTTTCAAAAATTACAAAAAAGAATGAAGTCATTAATACTCACAGCTACTGCATTATTAGTATGTTTTACTGCTATGTTTGCACAAACATTCCCTCCCGATCTTAATTGGGAGATGGGCATTAATGGTGGTTACAGCATTGCTACCCGGCCTGAAGGACCAGACCCATTATATTGTGGTACTAAAACAAGTATTGTTCATGATTATTCGGTAAGAGGTGCATACTCTTTTTCGCCTAATTGGCAGCTTACATTAGATATTGGTGACCGTAAATGGGAATCTTATGGTTATTGGCCAATAATAGGCTCGTTCGGCAAAACACTACCTTCACAAAAAATAACATTTACAGTTGCAAATCATGCTGTTTCAGAATCGTTTCAGATGAATTATGTTATCCCTTTTTTCACTAAATTTCAGGTTTATAACAAAGCAAATCTTTATTTTGGTGTTATGTTAGGTATGGTAAATGCTGTAAACGATGGCTCGCTTTCTTATTCTACCTATAAATCAAAAACAGATTCAGGATATACCTACATGTCTAAATTTGATTATGGCTTTGGTATAGGCTGGAGTTATGGTGTACAAACAGGATTTAGCTATTATCTTGTACCTAAATTAGGCATTAATGCCGAAATTGCTATACGCACAGCAAACGTAGGCACTAATGATTATCGTAACAATCATGACGTAGGCGGTTATAGTCTTTTATACTTCCCGGCAACTATCGGTATCAGATATAAATTTTAATAGTAGGGTTCATCTGATTTATACTTAGGATATTTTTGTTGAATGTAAATTTTTAAAATGCGTGCAAAAAGCATTTTATCTATATAAGAAACTCATCTGTAAATAGGTAACTTTTGCATTGATTGGTTTTAATTATGATGACAAAAGAACAACATATTGCACATTGGCTCAAATCTTGCGATGATGATTAGATAAGTATGCACGCTCTATTTGCATTAGGAAGTTATACTCATAGTATGTTCTTTTGACACTTATCTTTAGAAAAAATCTGTAAGGCATTATGGATAAAAAACAATAAAGGAAATACGCCACCATTTATACATAATCTGTTAAAATTATTAGATGGTATAGATACAGATTTAAACGAAAAAGATATTTTATTTCTTAATAAATTAAATGAATATCAATTGTCAGGTAGATATCCGGATTATACGTATTCTGTAAAATTTAAGATTTAATGTAGTATAAAACCCATATTTATAACTTTTGTAGCTATTTTAATATTTGAAGAATTTATTATGAAATTTACATAAAGGTTAATAAATTTGCTAAAGTCTGAATAGTTAAAAATAAGTTTTGTATGAAAATTGTTACGGTAGAAATAGAAAATCAAAATGGGTATCATCTATTACAAGAGTTAGAAAAACTCAATATTCTACGAATAATTAATGAAAATGTAGTTGAAAATAAAACAAAATTTTCAGATAAATTTAAAGGTGTTTTTACTAAAGAGGATGCTGAAAGTTTTAATAAACATACCCAAACAATGAGGAAGGAATGGGACATATAAGAATCAAACAGAACTATATAAAAAATCAATTTGAAATATATAAACTATTGATTTACGATTTTAAATATAATCTCCTACCCAAAATTTATGTAATAATAAATTCCCTAACTTTGTAACTACCTTACTTAGTTTTTATGGGCTTGAATAATATAATAACGATAGATAAAGAAATTATGGGAGGACAGCCGGTTTTTACCGGAACACGTGTTCCGGTAGAATCATTATTTGACCATCTTGAAGCGGGAATTTCACTTGATGAATTTCTTGAACAGTTTCCGTCAGTTATTCGCATGCAAGCAATAGCTTTGTTAGATGCTGCGAATAAAATAATGACTTCAAAAAACTTATCTGAAATTTATGAAACTATTGCTTGATGAAAACCTTCCCAAAAAATTAAAATTAGATTTTCAAGAACATGAAATTTATACTGTAAGTGATAAGAAATGGAATGGGATAAAAAATGGTGAATTACTGAAATTATTAATTGCCAATGGTTTTGATGCATTTTTTACTTTTGATAAAAACTTACAATACCAGCAAAATTTTACCAAAATACCCTTAGCGGTTTTCGTTTTGTCAGCTAAAATAAATAGCTATGAGGTATTAAAAAAGCTTATACCAAAAATAAAAGAATATTTAAATTCAGAAATATTACAAACTGAAAAAGCAATTATTATTTCGGAAATTTAAAATCACAACAAATAATATGAAAACGAACGAACTTAAATTCAATTTGCTCTCCACTTTTGAGAAAAGGGAAGTAATGGATTTTATTGTTTTTTTATATAGTAAAACGAAAAAAGCCCAAGAGCCAAATTTAAAAAATTATAAAAAGAAAATAGTAGCTGTATCTATATGGACTGATGATGATTTGAAAATTTTTGAAGAAAATAGCGATAAATTTAATCAATGGCAACCCGAAACTTGGTAATAGATACAAATGTTTTTATTGAATACATGAGGGCTAAAGATAAATTGAATACAATTTATATAACCTACTAGACAATATAAATATCCATTTATCTGCAGTAACAATATTTGAGCTATATGTTGGTGCAACAACGTATGAAAAGAAAAAAGACATTAAGCTACTAACGAGTGGTATTAGTGTTCTTAATTTCAATAATGAAATAGCCATAAAAGCCTCTGAAGTTTACTTAGAATTACGTAGTGCAAATAAATTAATTGAGTTTAGAGACATATTTATTGCTGCCACATGTATTGTATATAACTTTCCATTAAAAACAGTAAATATTAAACATTTCAACAGAATAAAAGGAATAGAACTATATTGATTAAACCTTACATATTGGTTTGAAATATACCCTTGTACATACTAATTTCAAAAATAAGCAATAGCTAAATCAATACACTCCCTATTTTTATCCACAACCTCCCACAAAAACATCTTGAATTGTTATTTTTACCCCCAACTGAAACTCCTTAACTTTGTTTTTCGGTTGCGGTACTGTAACTTGCACCTTTTATTTAATTAATCATTAAACCATAGATTTAATATGCCGTATCTTTTCACATCAGAATCCGTTTCAGAAGGACATCCTGATAAAATAGCAGATCAGATTTCTGATGCACTTGTTGATAATTTCCTTGCTTGGGACCCGCAATCTAAAATAGCTTGCGAAACATTGGTAACTACAGGGTTGGTAGTATTGGCCGGTGAAGTAAAATGTAATACTTACATTGATGTGCAAACAATAGCACGGGATGTAATTAAAAAAATAGGCTATACAAAAAGCGAATATAAATTTGAAGCAGAATCATGTGCAGTCCTAACTGCTATTCACGAGCAGTCTGCAGATATTAATCAAGGTGTAGAGCGTGCCAATAAAGAAGACCAAGGCGCGGGAGACCAAGGTATGATGTTTGGTTATGCTACTAACGAAACTGCTAACTATATGCCTCTTGCATTAGATTTAGCTCACAATTTGCTTTTACAATTATCGGCTATCCGTAAAGAAGGCAAAGAAATGACTTATTTACGTCCTGATGCAAAAAGCCAGGTAACATTAGAATATAGCGACGATAATAAACCTGTACGCATAGATGCGATTGTTATTTCTACTCAGCACGATGATTTTGACGAGGAAAAAGCAATGCAAGAACATATTACAAGAGATGTAAAAAATATTCTCATACCTCGTGTATTATTAAGCTATCCTGAATATAACCATTTATTTAATGAGAACATTAAATATCATATTAATCCAACCGGTAAATTTGTAATCGGTGGGCCACATGGTGATACCGGTCTTACTGGTCGTAAAATTATTGTAGATACTTATGGTGGCAAGGGTGCACACGGTGGTGGTGCATTTTCAGGCAAAGACCCAAGTAAAGTTGACCGTTCGGCAGCTTATGCTACACGCCATATTGCAAAAAATTTAGTTGCAGCGGGTGTATGTAGCGAGGTGCTTGTACAGGTATCTTACGCTATTGGTGTAGCACAGCCTATGGGTATTTATGTAAATACGTATGGTACAGGTAATGTAGGTATGCATGATGGTGAGATAGCTAAAATTGTAGGCGAAGTTTTTGATATGCGTCCTTACTTTATTGAAACAAGATTGAAACTACGCCAACCTATGTATAGCGAGGCTGCTGCTTATGGGCACATGGGTAGAACAAGTGAAACAGTAAGTAAAACTTTTACTGCTGCCGATGGTAAAACCCAAAAAATGGAAGTAGAATTATTTACATGGGAAAAGCTTGACTATGTAACAAGAGTAAAGACTGCTTTTAAAATAGCCTAAATAGATATTATTTTATATTTTTAAAAGAGCATGGACGCATTGGTTCATGCTCTTTTTTATTTTGGTATTAAAACTACAAATATGCCCAAAGCGTTTATATCTGAATTAAAACAAGGTATTGCCCATCTTTTTTATCCTGTTTTATGCGAGGGCTGCAAACAGCCCTTAGTAGCACCCGAAACTATTTTATGTATTAGTTGCTTATTAGAAATGCCCCAAACAAAATATCATAATCTACCCAATAATGATACTGCATTATTGTTTGCCGGCAGAATTCCTTTTATAAATGCCACTACTTATGCATGGTTTACGAACGATGGCTTATTGCAGCTATTATTACATGGCTTAAAATATAAAGGCAAAAAAGAAATTGGAGTGTTTTTAGGGCAGCAGTTCGCACTAAGTCTTTTAGATACCGACTGGATACATACAATAGACCTAATTATACCCGTGCCTCTACACCCTAAAAAGAAAGCTATTCGTGGTTACAATCAAAGTATGATGATTGCTAATGGAATAAGTAATATACTAAAAAAGCCTGCTACCGAAGAAATTTTACTCAGAATAAAGCACACAGAAAGCCAAACAAATAAAAGCAGAACAGAAAGACTAAAAAATATGGAAGGTGCGTTTAAAATAAATCCGTTAAAAGAACTTAAAAACACACATATATTGCTATGCGATGATGTATTAACTACCGGAGCAACTTTAGAAGCTTGTGCAAATATATTATTATTGCAGGAAAATATAAAAATAAGTATTGCAACCGTTGGTATTGCTGTTTCTTAACGCTTATATTTGCACTTTTTAATAAATGGTATTGTTTTTTATACGTAGGGATACATATTGCATTGAAAATTTTACTTAACTTGCTACCCGATTTGAAAAACAATAAAATAAAGAATATTAATTGACTAATACATTATAATAAAATACAATACAATTATGAAGAAACACTTATTGGCATTTTCCTTTTTATTTTGTACAATTTCATCGTTTGGTGCAGGTTATCTTATTAATCTGGAAGGGCTAAGACAGGTTGCTATGGGTGGTACCGGTACTGCTTGGCCATGGGATGCATCAACTATATTTTACAATCCCGGGGGGCTTGTAAGATTAAAAAGCATTCAGGCTTATGCAAGTATGTCTATGATAATACCAAGAACGGCATTTGGAGACCCTAATGGTTCTGCTGTTAGTCATAAACAAACGTTTACCCCATTCAACTTTTATTTTGGCGGGCCTGTAAAAGAAGACAGTCGTTGGGCATTAGGATTGGGCGTATATACACCGGCAGGTAATGGTTTACAATGGGACGATAATTGGGTTGGTAAATATGTGGTACAAAATACACAATTAAAATGTTTCTTTATACAGCCTACAGTTAGCTTCCGTGTTACAGACTTTTTGGCTGTTGGTGCTGGTTTTGTTTATGGTAATGGTTATATTGATATGAGCCAAGCACTACCTGTACAAGATTTAAATGGTAATGACGGGCAATTAAAAATGCATGGTAATGCGGTTGGCATTGGTTTTAATACCGGTATTCAGTTAAAATTCAGCGATAGAGTACAAATGGGTTTCACCTATCGTTCGCAGGTAAATATGAATGTTGATGGTGGTTCTGCTAAATTTTCTGTGCCTTCTTCCCTTGCTAGCAGTTTTCCTAATACCAGTTTCAGCACTCAATTGCCGGTACCACAAGTTGCTTCTTTTGGTTTAGGAGTAAGACCTATTGATGGGCTTACATTGCAGTTTGACCTTAATTATACTGGTTGGAACTCTTATGATTCATTAAGAATAGATTTTGGACAAAATACTGCATTTTTAAAAAATAATCATGCTCCGCGTCATTATCAAAATACATTATCGCCAAGATTTGGTGCGAATGTAAAAATAAGCAAAGTAGTATCTGTAATGGGTGGTTTTGCTTACGACCCTACACCTGTAACCAATGGTTATGTATCGCCAGACTTACCCGATGCCAACCGTGTTGTATTAAGTTGCGGTGTAACTGTAAAACCGGCGCATCGTATTACTTTAATAGCTGCTTTTGAATCTACTACTACAATGAAAAGAGCAGGTTCTTATGATTTTGGCAATTTTAGCGGTACTTATCAAACTATGGCTGTAACACCGGGAATTGGTTTGTATTATAATTTATAATTCTATAAAATACTTAAATAAATGAAGAAGATATATTTTTTTGGTGCCCTTGCCCTTCTGTTTGCAGCTTGTAAACCCAGTGTAAACATTACAGTGCCGCCTACAAGTGGTAATGCAGATTTCACAAACTATTTGGCAATAGGCAACTCCCTTACCGCAGGATATTCCGATGGTTGCCTTACAGTATCCGGGCAATTAAATTCTTACCCTAAACGATTATTCGACCAATTTAACCAAATACCGCCAAAAGCATTTGGTGCCGTTGGCGGCGGGGCGCAAATGCCATTTATACAACCCTTATTAAATGGTGATAATGGTTTTGATACCTCCGTATCGCACAGAAAATTAGTATTGCAATTTGTACATAATTATTGTACTCCAAACGACTCCTCTCTTTCCGCTGTTCCTGTTTATCCGTATATAGCAGACCCAAAAGATATGATAAGATATAACTGGACTTACAATACTTATAATAATGGACAAATAAATAATATTGGGGTACCCGGTATTCGTGTTGCAGATTATCCTGTTGCTAACTATGGCAACCCGATTAATCCGTTTTTTAATATTTTCGCTTATCGTTTTTACCATACTCTTACCGAAAGACCTATTGATGAGTTATATTTTAGAATGCATAATTTTGAGCCTACCTTTTTTACAATGTGGTTAGGTTCTAACGATGTATTAGGCTATGCATTAGCAGGCGGGCAGGGTAATGGTGTAGGTACAGCAATACCTGTATTAGGTAATTTTTATAATCCTGCAGACATTACTCCTTATAGTGTATTTACAGCTTGGTACGATTCAGCTTTAGTGGCAGCTTTAAGCACAGGTGCTAAAGGTGCTCTTATAAATATTCCGGATATTGCTTCTTTACCTTATTTTACTACAATACCATCTAATGGTTTAGTAATTACCCGCCAAACACAAGCCGATTCTTTAAACAGATATTGGCGTAGCACACTTAATTTAGTTTTTCAATTGGGTGCAAATCAATTTATTATTAAAGATAATTTGGGTAATATTCGCCAATCTGTTCCGGGCGAATTAATTCTGCTTTCTACACCGCAAGATAGTCTTGCATGTGCAGGCTGGGGCGTTACAAAACCTATACCACAACAATATGTACTTACAACAGACGAGTTGCAAAATATAAGAGCTAACACCTACAACTTCAACCAGTTTATATACACGGAGGCTTTGTTACATCATTTAGCTTATGTAGATATGAATGCCTATTTACAAACCGTAGCTACAGGAGTTACTTTTAATGGTATTACCTATAATGCGAATTTCATTTCAGGTGGTTCTTTTTCTTTAGATGGTGTGCACCCTACACAAAGAGGCTATGCTATTATTGCCAACAAAATAATTAGTACTATTAACGATTACTATTCATCAACAGTAGCCCTTATAGATGTAAACCAATTTCATGGTGTTTTATTTCCATAAATAATAGTTCACTGCCAATACATAAAAAAACCGCTCTTTAAAGAAAAGAGCGGTTTTTTTTGTATTCAATAACTTACAATATAGTTCAAAACAATTATACCAATTTGCAGACATATGGCATCGCAATATACTATCCTATAAAGCCACCACCAATACGGGTAGGCATACATGGCTACCAAATATAAGATTATTATACCAATTTTAGGTGTAATGGCATAAAACAATAAACCACCCTTAAATAAGGATGGTTTATTATAAATTACTTAAAACTCATTAAGCAATAATTATTTTTTCTCAGCTGGTTTTGCTGCATCAGCTGGTTTAGCAGCAGAGTCAACTTTAGCTTGTGGAGCAGCCGGAGTATCCATTTTAGCAGGAGCCGGAGTTGGAGCTGGAGGAGTAGCAGTAGTTGTAGAATCACCTGCTTTTTTATCACCAGCGCCAGCGCCGCATGAAGTTGCGAAAATACCTAATGTCAAAGCGAAAATGCTTAATTTTACTAATTTCATAAAAATTCTTTTTTAGTTGGTTATGCATGTTTATACTCGATTTAGAAAAAGGTAACCCAAAAAATAAAAAATATTTTTTTAAACTGTTTAAAGTCATTTTTTTACTTAAAAATTTACACTAAAAAGAAATCTATATTACCATTTTGAGTATGTAGTATTACCTTTAATAAAGCGTAGTGCTTTATTGCCTGCCATTTGTGGAAAAATAATGTTGGCATAGTTTGATTTTTGAGATTGGAAGCAAATTGCTGTGGCGTCATAAAATGTTTGTATATTTTTGTTTGAACCACTATTCACCTGATTTCCTTGATTAACTTGAAATGATAAATCGGAAAAAGATTTATCATATAGTGTATTTGCATATTAGTTGGCAAGAACGTACATGGGTGCGACGCAACGATGCTGAATAGGGTGTTGGTGTTAAAGCACAATTACTTACTTACATTTGGCACACCTCAAATGTGTGCCCCATGTAACAACCTAAAAAACTTGTATTCTTTCTTTATTGTAGGTTTTTCATATTTCAAACTTACTTTTGCAGTATTATGCTTACAACAAACGATATACGCCAACAGTTTTTAGATTTCTTTCGCAGTAAAGCCCATGAGATTGTGCCCTCTGCCCCTATCGTAATTAAAAATGACCCTACCTTATTGTTTACCAATGCCGGTATGAATCAGTTTAAAGACTATTTTTTGGGGAATCGCACTCCACAGCATACACGAATTGCAGATACACAAAAGTGCTTACGAGTAAGTGGAAAACACAACGATTTGGAAGAGGTGGGTGTTGATACGTATCACCATACTATGTTCGAGATGCTTGGAAATTGGAGCTTTGGTGATTATTTTAAAAAAGAAGCCATAGAATGGAGCTGGGAATTACTTACTGAAGTATATAAAATTGATAAAGATAAGTTATATGTTACAGTTTTTGCAGGCGATATAGCAGAGAATCTGCCAATGGATACGGAGTCATATAATTTCTGGAAGGCGTTAATTTCTGAGGACAGAATATTGTTAGGCAATAAAAAAGATAATTTCTGGGAGATGGGTGATACAGGACCATGTGGACCTTGTTCTGAAATACATGTGGATTGCAGAACCGAAGACGAGAAAAAACAAGTTGCAGGTAAAACCCTTGTAAATGCAGACCATCCGCAGGTTATTGAGATTTGGAACAATGTATTTATGCAGTTTAACCGCTTGAAAGATGGGAAATTACAGCAATTGCCCGCTACCCATGTTGATACCGGTATGGGTTTAGAACGATTGGTACGTGTGTTGCAGGGTAAACAAAGTAATTATGATACGGATGTTTTTAGCAGCACTATTGAACATATAGAACATATTACCCACCATAAATACGGAAAAACCGACAGCAAACAAGATATAGCATTTAGGGTATTGGCAGACCATATTCGGGCTATTGGTTTCACGATTGCCGACGGGCAATTGCCTTCTAACACAGGGGCAGGCTATGTAATACGTAGAATTTTACGTAGGGCTGTACGTTATTATTATTCTTATTTAGATTATAAACACCCGCTACTATGTCAGTTAATGCCGGTATTGGCAACTCAATTCACACATGTTTTTCCTGAATTGCACCATCAATTAGATTTGGTATGCAAAGTAGTAAAAGAAGAAGAAGAAGCATTTTTGAGGACATTGGAAAAAGGGTTAAAAAAAATTGATGATATAATTCTAGATACACAAAGTAGAAACACCCTTACAATTGATGGCAAAGCTGCTTTTGAGTTATATGATACTTATGGGTTCCCAATAGATTTAACAAGGCTTATTGGTGCTGAAAATGGGTTGCATGTTGATGAACTTGCATTTATGAATGAGATGCAACAGCAGAGGAAACGCAGCCGTGCTGCAACCATATTAGATACAGACGACTGGATAGTATTGAATGAGGGCAATGAAACGAAATTTGTAGGGTATGAAAAATTAGATACTACAGCCAAAATACTGCGGTATCGCAGAGTGAGCAGTAAGGATAAAGAAAGTTTCCAAATAGTGTTAAACAGCACGCCTTTTTATGCAGAAAGCGGTGGACAAGTTGGCGATAGGGGAGAATTGGTTACAGAACATGGTATTATTAAGATTGTAGATACTAAAAAAGAAAACAATCTCATCATTCATTTTGCAGATTCGTTGCCCGATGAGATTAGTGATGATTTTTTAGCAGCCGTTGATATAAAAAAGCGAAATGCCACTACCAAGCACCATAGTGCAACGCATTTGCTTCATGCTGCATTAAGGCAAGTATTAGGTACGCATGTGGCTCAAAAAGGCTCTTTGGTAAATGAAGACAATCTTCGGTTCGACTTTTCGCATTTTTCTAAAGTTACCGATGAAGAAATTATTGTTATAGAACAAATAGTAAATGAGAAAATACGCGAAAATATACCTGTTGTAATCCGTGAAATGAAGAAAGAGGAAGCTATTGAATTAGGTGCAATGGCATTGTTTGGCGAGAAATATGGTAATGAGGTTAGAGTAGTAATTATGGATAAAAACTATTCAATAGAGCTTTGCGGTGGTACTCATATTGGCAGTACAGGTGAATTGGGGCTTTTAAAGATAACATCAGAAGGGGCTGTTGCAGCGGGTATAAGACGTATTGAGGCAGTAGGTGGTTTTGCTGCCGAAGAGTATATTAATACTAAACTCCATCAATTACATCAAGTGCATATATTAGTAAAAAATGCAAAAGACCCAGTAAAAGCAATTGAGAAATTGCAAGACGAAAAAAGTACTTTGGAAAAGCATGTAGCTCATTTGGAAGGTCGCTTATTGGTAGGTGTACGCAACGAACTGCTTACCAAAGACGAACTGATAAATGAAATAACATTTATTGGGCAAATTGTGCAAATTAACACTGCCGATAATCTTAAAAAGCTTTGTTTAGATTTAAAATCGCACTTAAACGACCATGTAATTGTGCTTTGTGCCAATATAGACGGCAAAGCGCATATTGCATTAGGTATAGATGAAAAGCTGCTCTCCATAAGGGGATTAGATGCCAATAAAATAATTAAGGAACACATAGCACCTTTAATAAAAGGTGGCGGTGGCGGACAAAAAACACTTGCAACCGCAAGCGGTAGCGATGTAAGTGTTTTAAATAATGTGATTGACTCAGTTAGAAATATGCTATAATTGCATTTGTTTTTACACTATATTTTTTAATAACAAATACATTGCTTTCATGAATATGAAATTATTTTTAAGTAAAGTAAAAGCATATATTAATCAGAAGTATATTGTAAAATATATTGATAATAAATATTGGAAATTAATTGGTGCGGAAGATTCAACTAAAATACATATAGTAATAAATGAAGTTTATAAAGAAGAAATCCCTAAATACTATCCCGATTTAGACCTTGAAAAGTTAAAAGCAAAACGACCGGACATTTACAGATTTCGCTTACATAATTTTTCTAAATATTTATATGAAATTAGCGACTGTATAATAGACCCGGAATATAATTGGGTAATAGTAGATAATAAGCATGTTTTTAAATATTCGTGGCCATTAATTGAAGACCCATGGGACAAGATAAAAAAGCGACCATCTGTGTTTGGTTATATGTTTCGTAGAACTAAAAATATAGAAAAAGGAATTTTGATTAAATATTCATGGACTAATTATTACCATTTTTTAATAGATACAGTGCAGCAAATAATATTGGCAGATAAAGCAGGAATACCGAAAGATGTGCCAATTATAGTACCTTATTTTCAAAAAGATATTGCTTTTGTAAAGGCTTTTTTTGAAATAATGCCCTTACAAAGAAATATTATAGTTCAGAAAAGAAATGAATATTTAAATATTAAGCAATTATTTGTAGGGAAAGATACTTTTTTTAGTGAGTCTGTAAAAGAAACAAGGGAGTTAATATTAAAATCGAATTTACATGAAAATGAATTGAATATTAAGAGCCCTGAATTTTTATATATTGCAAGAGCAAAAAAATACAAACGCTCCATAAAAAACAGTACAGAAATTGAAGAAATAGTAAAAAAATATAATTTTACAGTTATTGAGCCGGGAGAATATACAGTAGGGCAGCAAATTAAATTATTTTCAGCAGCTAAGATTATTATAGGCGTGCATGGGGCTGGGCTTACCAATATACTTTTTTGTAAAAATGAAAACGTAAAATTGTTAGAAATATTTCCGGGAAATGAAATGATGCCGGAACATTATAAAAATTTGTGTGGGTTATTGAATTTTACATATTTTAGTATTGTTGGAAATGGATTGGATGAAAAAAGCCAATTTGATTTAGATTTAAATTTTTTCATCAAGCTTATAGATAAAGTGGTATAGTATTTATTATTGAAATAAATTAAATTGATTACTTTTGTTTTTTTTGAAAAGTATATTAAAGGTAAAATAATTATAGTATGATAAAAGAAGAAATTTCTCAATTTTTATACAGAAAGTATAATACTTCATTTTCTCAATGTGCTGAAGATACTATATTGGCTACTTTATTCTGTTATAAAATGAAGGGTTTTTTTGTGGATATTGGGGCATTTCATCCATATAAGTTTTCTAATACATATTTGTTTTATCGCAAAGGTTGGAATGGAATAAATATTGATGCAGCACCTGGAAGTATGCGATTGTTTAATAAACTGAGACCGCTAGATATTAATTTAGAAATTGCAATTAGCGATATATCTGAAAAATTGACCTATTATTATTTGGGTGAGGGGAATGCTATGAATACTTTTTCAAAACAGATGATAGAGACATTAGGAAACCAAGAAAAGATTCAAAAAACAATAGATATTACAACACAAAGATTAGATAGCATTTTGGATAAGTATTTATCTGGTAAAGAAATTAATTTTATGTCTATAGATGTAGAAAATCTTGAATTAATGGTTTTGAAATCTAATAATTGGGATAAATATAGGCCTCATGTTCTATTATTGGAAAGTTTTGAATTAATGAATTCAAATAATGATTTTGATATACCTATAATGGCTTATTTAAATGATAAAGGATATAAATTAATTTGTAAAACTATTAATGGCATCTTCTTTTTAAGAACAGATATGAGTTTAAATTCGTTTAATCATATCGTTTTTTAATATTTTTTGTATTTTATTAAAATTAATTTGCATTTCTGAATGTATTTTCAAAAATAATGATGATATTTTAATATTGACCAATAATTTTTTCTTAATAAAAACATAAAATATTTTTTCAAATAGTTTGTATAATATTGATATGTGATTGTTTTCATTTAAAAAAGCCCAAAAAAAGCTTTGTATTTTACGTTTTTATGTAATTTAATGCTAAAAAACATACAATCACAAAAAAGATGTTTGAAAATAAAATAAATTCCTTTTTCATTATCCTAAAAAGTATATTTTTGCACCTTAAAATAAAAATGCATTACTATGTCAGAAATTGCAAATCGCGTTAAAAAAATTATTGTTGACAAATTAGGAGTTGATGAATCAGAAGTAACTCTTGAGGCAAGTTTTACAAATGACCTTGGAGCAGACTCTTTGGATACCGTAGAATTGATAATGGAATTTGAAAAAGAATTCAATATTTCAATTCCAGATGAACAAGCTGAAACCATAACTACAGTTGGTCAGGCAATAGCATATTTGGAAGAACACGTAAAGTAATTAGAAACCACTACAGTAACTGAAAATCGTTAAATGAACTTACCGTTAAAACGTGTTGTCGTTACGGGATTAGGCGCCCTAACGCCATTAGGCAATGACATACCCCAATTTTGGGATGGGTTGGTCAATGGCGTTTCGGGCGCTGATTTCATTAAGCAATTTGACTACAGTAAATTTAAAACTAAATTTGCCTGTGAGGTCAAAAACTTTAATCCGGAAGATTATTTCGGTAGAAAAGAGGCGCGAAAATTAGACCGTTTTTCTCAATTGGCATTAGTTGCTGTTGATGAAGCGGTTAAATCTGCCGGCTTAATGAATGAAGGTATTAACCATAATCGCGTTGGCGTAATTTGGGGGTCCGGAATAGGAGGTATGATCACCTTTATTGAAGAAATGAAAAACTACAATTCCGGTGATGGTACTCCAAGATTTAGTCCCTTTTTTATTCCCAAACTTATTTTAGATATTGCTGCGGGGCATATATCAATGAAATATGGATTTAGAGGTCCTAATTTTGCAACAGTAAGTGCCTGTGCTTCATCTACCAATGCCATTATTGATGCATTTACCTATTTGAGGATAGGCAAAGCAGATGCGATTATATGTGGCGGTTCGGAAGCCGTAGTTACGGAGGCAGGAATAGGTGGTTTTAATGCTATGAAGGCATTATCAGAACGAAATGATGACCCACTTACAGCAAGCAGACCTTTTGATTTAAATCGGGATGGTTTTGTACTTGGCGAAGGTGCCGGTGCTATTGTTCTTGAAGAATACGAGCATGCAAAAAGAAGAGGTGCACATATTATTGCAGAAATTGCCGGGGGTGGTTTAAGTGCAGATGCATATCATCTTACAGCCCCACATCCTGAAGGTTTAGGTGCATTTAATGTTATGAACAGTGCTCTTGAAGATGCCTGTATGAAGCCGGAGGATGTTGATTATATTAATGTTCATGGAACATCTACACCGCTTGGTGATATTAGTGAAATTACAGCTATTCAAAGAGTTTTTAATCAACATGCTTATAGTATGAATATCAGTTCAACCAAATCGATGACCGGGCATTTGTTGGGTGCTGCCGGTGCTATTGAGGCTATAACTGCTATTTTAACAACGGTACATGATTTAATACCACCAACAATAAATCATTTTACCGATGACCCTGCATTTGACCCAAGACTTAATTTTACATTTCATAAAGCTCAAAAAAGGATTGTAAATGTTGCTTTAAGTAATACTTTTGGTTTTGGTGGCCATAATGCGTCTGTTATTTTCAAAAAACCAACAGATTAACTTGGCACGCCTATCTGATAGAATAAGAGCTGTTTTTTCGCCAAACAGGCAATTACTTATTCAATTAGAGCATTTAATTGGGTTTGTACCTAAGCGTATTGCTTTTTATCAAATGGCATTAATGCATAAGTCGCAACCCGAAGGCGAGAATGAGAGTAATGAAAGATTGGAATTTTTAGGCGATGCAATATTAGGTGCAATAATTGCTGAATATCTATTCAAAAAATATCCTAATAAACCGGAAGGCTTTCTTACAGAGTTAAGATCTAAGATAGTAAGAAGAGAAACAATGAATAACGTTGCCATGCAAATGGGCTTAAATAAATTAATGCAATATAATCATCAAGATAGAGGATTAAGGAGCAGTCATATTTTTGGAAATGCCCTTGAAGCCTTGATAGGTGCAATTTATTTAGATAGAGGTTTTTCAAATACCAGAGATTTCATTTTAAATCATTTTATAAGGTCATATATAGACCTTGATAAAATGGAGAGTACAGATTCTAATTATAAAAACCAGTTTCTTAGTTGGGCACAACGGAATAATTACACAGTTTCGTTCGAAACATTGTCTGAAAATAATGAAGGACAAAGAAAATTATTTACAGTAGGTATTATTTTAAATGGAGAGGTTTTTGCGAGTGGTACCGGCTATAATAAAAAGGAAGCAGGGCAAGCAGCTTCACAAAAAGGAATAGAGAAAATAAATCAACTATGATTTAATTTTATTTTTGTTCTATTTATTCTTACTTTGTTCAATAAGCAATATTTGATAAAAATGAAAATTTATTGATTTACCAAACGTTTTTCAATTTTCAACTGTCTTTATGTTTGGGAACATTATTGTTTCAAATTAATTTATTTGTGAAATCAATTATCTAATAATTAAAAATTATTTCCATGAACATAGGCCTAGCTATAAAAGCAATTCGTAAAAAACTATCTATTACGCAGTATGAATTGGCTGAAAAATGCGATCTTTCGCAAACGTCTCTTTCACAAATTGAAACGGGAATAAAAAGACCAAGTCAGCGAACGATTTCAAAAGTTTGTAATGTTTTAGATATACCTGAATCAATAATCTATATTGTGGCAATGCAGGAAGCTGATGTGCCACCAAGTAAGAAAGGAGTTTATGAATTAGTATATCCATCCATAAAAAGTTTAGCTTTGCAAATGGTAAGTTCAGAACATTTTTCTTTAGTTGGCATGGTAAATGATTAGAATTTTGAACATATATTAAAAATGGTACAAATACAATTAGTAGATGTACCATTTTTTGTTTATATTAATTATTGTATTTTAAAGCAAGTATAATTGTTGTCTTTGTTGTAAGTAATAATTTTATGCTTTTACAATTTTACTTTTTACTTTTACAGTAATAATGCGTTACCCCTTTTCTGTATTTAATTACTTACCGAAATTATCTTATATTGATTTTTTGCATCAGTTTTTGTATGATGCTAAAAATCCATTGCTTTTTAACAATGGATTTTTTGTGTATTTTTTTACAATATTTATATCTTTTTATTATTTATTCAGGAATAATATTTTAGTACGAAATTATATTGTAAGCATTTTCTCCTTATATTTTTTTTATAAAGCAAGTGGTTTTTTTGTTGTTCTTGTTTTGATTTCTGCCGTTTGCGATTTTGTGCTCTCTAACCTTATCTATAAACAACAAAATGCTAAGAAAAAAAAGTGGTTATTATTTTTAAGTATTATTATCAATCTGGGCTTATTGTTTTATTTTAAATATACAAATTTTTTCATTTCTTTAAGTAATCAAGTCTTTTCTACCAATATAAATCTATTAAATATTTTATTGCCTGTAGGTATTTCTTTTTATACATTCGAAAATTTAAGTTATACGATTGATGTTTATAGAGGTGAGTTTGAACCCGAAAAAAAGCTAATTAACTACTTGGTATTCCTTTCATTTTTTCCTAAATTAGTGATGGGACCAATAGTAAGAGCAAAAGACTTTATTCCGCAATTACATAAAACATATCAATTAAATCAAGAAGATTTTACGAAAGGTTTTTATTTAATTGTTTCCGGTTTATTTAAAAAATTAGTTATATCAGATTATCTAACTTTAAATTTAGTAAATTATATTTTTGACGACCCTGCCAGGCATACGGGTCTTGAATGCCTTACAGGGTTATTAGCCTATTCAATTGTTATATATTGTGATTTTAGTGGTTATAGTGATGTAGCTATCGGTATTGCAAAATGGTTGGGTATAAGTATTCCTGCTAATTTCAAATCGCCTTATCAAAGTAAATCTATTACAGAGTTTTGGCGACGCTGGCATATTTCATTATCAAGTTGGCTTAGAGATTATTTATATATTTTTAGTTTAGGGGGTAATAGAAGAGGTAAGTTGTTTACCTATTTCAATTTGTTTGTAACCATGCTTTTGGGTGGTTTTTGGCATGGTGCCAGTTGGAATTTTATTATTTGGGGTGGCATACATGGCATTGGTTTGGCAATACATAAGATGTGGATGGTTGTAGGTAAAAGCCTAATTATAAAATTTGAAAATAATTTTATATATAATTTATTTTCGCAAATATTTACCTTTCTTTTTGTATGTTTTTGTTGGATATTTTTTAAATCTACAAACCTTGAGAATTCAATGGCAATGATTAAACAAATATTTACTAATTTTTCTTTTGATATTTGGAAAGAATTTTATGGAAACTACAAATATGTTCTTTATGTAATGTTACTAGCGTATTTATTACATTTAATACCTGATAGTTTCGCTGATAGAATTTTACCAAAATTGCAAAAAGCACCAATGATAGTCTATGTTGCAATTTTTGCTTGTTTTCTACTAGTCTATGCTCAATTTAAGTCTAGCATACCTGTAATGCCTATTTATTTACAATTTTAGATATTGTATTTATATTTATTTGTTAGTCCTATATGCTTGTTCTTTCATTAATTTTGCAATAATTGTTGCTGTAATATCTGGGTAGTTTACATTTGGAACTAATCCATTATCTATCCAATTTCTAATAATTGGGTAATATTTCTTATCTAAAGTTTGGATAACCGTAGCCCCCATAGCCTCAGCACCTGCTGCGTTACAATGTTGCTCGTATTGTGCAAGCATCGGAATAACTAAAACTTTTTTACCTAAATACATTGCCTCTGCCGGGCCTTCAAATCCGGCGCCACAAAGTAAGCCATTGCAAGTAGCCATACTATTAATAAATGCAATATTGTCAATTTTTTGTATGTTAATGTTTGGTAGGTGGATAGGTATTTTATTGTGTTTTGAGAAAACGTCCCATTTAATATCGGGAAACTGAGATAAATGTAAAATAATTGTTTCATCATCATAAGCAGGTAAATAAACCGTATAATGACCATTATTTTGTGGAACTAATTTACGAATTTCTTGTCTAATTACAGGTGTAAATATATTTTCTGCAAAAGCCTTAAAATGAAATCCATATTGGGCTGTAACCGGAGCATAATACTTTAGAATGGTTTTCCCAACCCAATCTTTTTTAGCAGGTTGTGGTGCATTAGGATGTAACACAGCACATTGATGACTAAGTGAAATACATGGTATTTTTTTTTGTTTACAAGCCCAAGCAGAAATAGGTTCAAAATCATTAATTACCAAATCGTATTCTTGCACCGGGCAATGTTTTATTTCATTTATTAGTTTTGATAAACGTAATTTTTTTAAGGTTTCGTAAATATCAACACCACCATGTTTCCCAAAAATGAAACTCATACCATAATGTCTGTATTTTACAGGGAAAGGTACATCTACATCTGCTTGTATACCACTAATTAATACATCAACCTCCCCATATTTGCTTAATTCGGGATATACATCTCTTGCTCTGCTTAAATGTCCGTTTCCTGTACCTTGAATTCCAAATAGTATTTTCAAATTATTAGTTTAATCGCAACAAATTTATTAATTTAAAAGAAAAAGAAACAAAATAAAAAATTATATAAAAATTTTAGCCTGATAATTAACAATATTGTTAATTATCAGGCTAAAATTTTTATATAATTTTTTATTTTGTTTCTTTTTCTTTTAAATTAATAAAT
>CAIWXG010000135.1 GCA_903916555.1 uncultured Bacteroidota bacterium | reverse complement strand
TACAGATATGTTGTAGTATCACTGCTCAGAACAGGACCTTGTGTATAGAACTTTCATTTTATAGGCGTTGCAAACGCCTATAAAAATGGATACTCGTTGCAAACGAGTACCAGTTTGGAAGAACAGGATTATATCACATCCTTCAACACCAACAATTCATTGATTAATGAATAATCATAAGCCTTGCCATCTTCTGTTTTTAAATAAAATAAATGCCCGTTTAAAATAGGCTCATGTATCAATTTATTATTTATTTTAAGCATTTTTTTGATTGTTTTTCGGTAAGTTACCCATCCTATATCATTAAAAACATTCAATATATTACTTAAATCACTAGAATTTAATACTACTTTATCCGGATTCCATTCCTCAATTAATATTTTAATTATCTGTTTTACTGTGTTTATTTGAAATAATCGTTCTTTAGAATCCGCTAAACTTGGAAAGCTCAATGTGCAACGATTTGATAATTTAATATTCTTATCAAATTCTTTTCCAACTCCAAATGAAATACCTAGACTATACATATCTTCATGCCCAGACCACTAACCATATAGAAAACCAAATTCCGTAGTTTCATCTTGTTTCAATTCGCTTTTTTTTACACTTTTTTTTACTACCTTTTTTATATTATTAATATCACTATAGTTCAGTTTTCTTTCCAACGCCTGTTTGCGGCTATTGCCACCCGCATACCAATTTAAAAACAGTTCATCTACTTCGCTTAGTCTTTGCAAAGTTCTAAATGTTTTATCGGTTACTTCCATTATGTTTTGCGTTCTTGACCCCCAGTAGGCTCCTATATAAAATGAATCTGCCATATTTACGGTTTTGGATTAAATTTTAAATTAATGTCTGTAATATCGTTTTCTTTAAATAATGTTTTAATATCATCATAAGTTTTTTGGGTAGCAATATTCCATTCAACAGGTTGCATCGTTTAGGTATAATAACCCAATGGTGCTTGTACAGCAATCTGCGAAAAAGCACATACACAACCTGTACTTTGTAATAAAGCAATTACAAAAAATATTATTTTTGTTCTTAGCTTCATTTTTTCAATTTAGCAGGGTTGCCACGCTCGTAAGTTCCGTACTTTATGGAGCTCAGTTATTTATTAGCCCAAATATACTTTATTTATTTATAAATAAGCGTGTCGGAACTGTTCATTTAGCTTTAGTTCTTTGAATACGTTCATGAGAACGGTTTTTATTGCTACTTCCAGATGCCCGCTTCGCAGAACATCTGGAAGAACGGGTTTAAGACAGGCTCTTTCTTAGTAGTCCCGAGCAGGGAAATGTCTTAACAATTGTATGAATATTTGATTGAAATTTATAAGGTGGCACAGAAATTAAAATTGTTGAAATTATACTAATGGCTTTATTGGCAAAAGAGTTTCTTGTCTAATAGATTTTTCCCAATTTACTAATAATTCATTTTGATGTATAGCAGCCCATTCAATTGCCAATCCTAATACCCTGGGTGGTAAATAACCACTCCACACTTCTAACTTTTGAATGTCAATAATCGCCGAATGTTCAGCATAAGCTGCATGAAAGTGTGGAGGGTTGTGGTCGTCAAAGTACATCCTGATTATTATTCCGAAGAATGCGCTAATCTGTGGCATGGGTAAAATATTTGCTGGCTAATTCCGATGGTTCTTTATTTACTATTTTGGCATAAATGTTTAAAGCATCAATTTCAAGTTCGTCATTCCATGCAATTGCCTCACCTGTGGAATATACTTTTGCAAACAAGGATGGATCGCTTAATGCCCGGAAAATACCTTTTTGCAGGAGATAGCTCAAATCTATTACCCCACATACATCATCATCAAAAGTAACACTAATTTTATAGTCGCCGATTGCTTTTACTTCTGTTGCGTTCATAATTACATTAATTATAGTACAAAATTAAATAATTTTCCTGAATTTGAGTGTCGCTGAAAAATAAAAACAAAAGTTCGATTTTATAATTTGTAGAAAAATAAAACCCTTGCCTGGCAGCTTGATTGCTTTGAATTCCGGTTGCAACCGGCAGATTTTCCAGACACGAGTTAGCTTCGCACAATAGCTCTATGACATACTCGCGCCAGACGGGTATTCTAAAACCCTATTTTAAATAATTTACTTACAGCATGTCTTGATGGTGCATGCCCCTGACCTATATTAACATTGCCTAAGTCTATGAACCCTGCTGGTAAAATTGTTCCAAATGTCGCACTAGCCGTTGTTGGAGGTACACTAAAACAAAAAGTAAGCTTTGGATTAGTACAGTCAGGTATTAATGCAAATAAGGATGAGCTAATGGCATTATTTATTTTTACAAGATCACACGAACCAATATATGATTTAACAACTTTGCTTCTTTCATTTGAACTTAATTTGATGCCATGGGTCGGAAGAATATCTATTAATAAGATGTTGTGTTGAGCTAATATGGTTAATGCGCAAGCTTTACTAATACACGTAGCTATGGGCAAGCCAAGACCATTACACACTCCTTTGTACCACTGATCGATATATTTATCACTCCCGGGTTTAATTGCCATATATCTTGTGCTAATGTCAAAAATGTAATTAGGATTTCCCAAAGACACACCTTTTACTTTTGGAGCAGATTCCATAAATGCAATTCTTAGTCTACATAGATTCCTATTGAGATTAGGAAGAAAAATATTATCAAAATAGTCTTTCCATTCATCTTCATAAATACAATATGACGGATAATTTGCAAGCTTAAAGACTCTTTTGCTAATGGTGCCTAATTTTTCTATATAATCTGTATGTGTAGGCATCAATAGATTTTGCCGTATGCACCTTACAGAAAATCCAGCTCGCTTATCCAAATGGTTTGGCCATATTCCGGCACCTCCGTCTATGTCATAATGTGTCCCCGGACGCTGACTAACGGTATCGGGGCCTTGACAACTAACACTCCAAAATATAGCGTTTTCCCCTACAAACATGAATTTTCCATCAATCCATCTCTTACCACCGGGTAAAGCTGTAAACCCATGTAAATCAGTTCCACACGAAGTAATGGGTGTCCAACCGCTTCGTGATTTAAGCATTCTTCCAGAAGTAGGAAATCCGCCTAAAAATCTAATAAGTTCATCCCAGTCTGAATCGTGTGGTATGCGATAACCCTTTGGCGCTAAATTTCGCCCATCGGAAACAGCATACCAATTATAAAGTTTCCCATATTTTTCACCGTTTAAGGGATCATTATCGTAGTAACACCATGCGGGTTTCTTTTCATCGGAAAGTCTAATCCAATCTTTATTTGTTTTTGCTTCTGGGATAAGGTCTCCATTCCTAAAAGTAACGACATCTAAATTGTCCACCATCCATTCCTGTTTACCAATAATTGTAGTTAAAGCCATAAAACAAAATTACATTTTTCTAAAGACTTTAGGAACTATCAATTTTATTAATATTCCCATACTGGGCTAAGCATCCTACAAGTATAAGCCTCTCTCATTCGTCCTTTTTGTTTCAGAAGCGTCCCGCTTCCGAAACAAAATAGTACTCCCGTATTTCCATTACATGCCACCACTTGGGGCTGTTTGTTTTACCCTCTTTTTTTCTTCATTAATGGTTTGTTCTAATTTTTTTCCGGTCTCTTGTTGTAGCTTTTCGTAAGTTTGTTCGCCCTTTTTATAGTCATCGTTAAGCACGGTAACACGTTCCAGTTGCAAATTGGTAGGCTTGCATTCTTGCCCGCAGATAGCAGCATACACTTCAGATATGTATTCTCTCAGTTTTTTCTCGTCTGCAAACATAGATTTGTGTTTGGTAGCCAGTAGTGTACTTCTTAACTCTTCTAATTTTGTATTGTATTCTTTAAGTTGCTTTTTAGTTTTTGCACTTTTTACAGAATCTATATTATTAGTTACTAATTTTTGTTCTGCTGTTATTTTATCTACCAAAGTAGCAAGCTGCTCGTGTAGGTGATATAAATTCATTGCTGCATTATATTGTGCTTTTCTGTCTTCTTCGCTAAACAGTTTATTGTCTTTGTCGTGTACCAATTGCAACTGTTGGGTATAGGTTTTGTCGCCTATTAGTAATTTTACGGTATAAGTACCCGGTAATACCATAGGTGCTATAAAATTGGCATAATCCATTTTGGTGCTGCCGGTAGCTGTTTTAGGTGGTGTCATTCGTAAGTTCCAATATACTTTGTTTACGCCCTTGCGTTTGCTGCCCGGTATCGATTGCATAAGTTTGCCGGTAGCATCATATATTTCAACTTTTACATCTTTAGTAGCACGGTCTTTAAGGTAATATTCTATGGGTTGTATATCATCGGGATTGCCACCAAGCCAGCCACCGCTTACCGGCGAGCCGCCACCACCGTATTTACCCGTTGTTATGGCTATGGGTTTGCTTTCCATAAGCAACACCTCTTTTTCTGCTACCTCTTTAGTTATGGTACGCATAGGGCTTATGTCGTTAATAACCATAACACCTCTGCCGTGTGTAGCAATTACTAAATCGTTTGTTTTAGGTTGTATTTGTATATCTCGTACCATACAATAATCGGGTATATGGTTTTTCATTCTAAACCAATTTTCGCCACCGTCTGTAGTGGCAAACATTCCCCTTTCTGTGCCTAAAAAAAGTAAGTTCTTATCTATTATATCTTCTTTTATTTTATGTGCATAGCCGGTAAACTCATTACTTGTTAACATTTTCCAGCTTTTACCATTGTCCGAAGACTTGGCTATGTATGTTTTCATGTCGCCATACATGTGGTTTTCAAATGTGGCATATACTGTATTTATATCAAAACGAGACGGTTCTATACTGCTTACCCATGTTTGTGGCGGTATGCCGGCAACAGTGTAATTTTTGGCTACATTCGTCCATGCTTTTCCACCGTCTGTTGTTACCTGTAAGTTTCCGTCATCTGTACCTACCCATATCCTGTTTTCATCAAGTGGCGATTCTGCTATTGTAAATATAGTACAATGGTTTTCAGCCGATGTATTGTCTTCACTCAATCCACCAGATTCTTCTTGCTGTTGTTTCTTCTTATCATTTGTCGTTAAATCTGCCGATATTTTTTGCCATACTCTACCCTGATTATTTGTTTTATATAAATACTGTGCCCCTGTATATAAATTATGATGATTGGCTTGTCCGGTTACAATAGGGGTATTCCAGTTCCAGCGTAACTTATCTTCTTCTTTGCCGGCTTGGGGTGCTATGTCAACCGATTTATTGGTATTTAATTCTATTCTGCCAATATTACCGCCTTGAGATTCGGCATAAGCAATATTGCTATCTGTTAAATCGGGCTGTACCCAAAAGCCATCGCCGCCATATAAGAAATTCCAATTAGAATTATTTACCCCACCCGGAGCCGCAGAGGGTGCCACCCAACTGCCATTGTCTTGCAAACCACCATACATGCGGTAGGGAGTTGTATTGTCGCAAGCCACATGATAGAATTGCCCCACAGGTAAATTATAGACAAACATCCATGTAGCCCCTCTGTCCAAACTATAATACACCCCACCGTCGGTACCCAAATACATTTGGTTGGTATAATTCGGGTTTATCCATAATGCGTGGTGGTCGCTATGCACCCAGCCACCATCATAAGAGGCATCTGTAAAAGAATACCCACCGTCATCAGAATACGAAAAACCATATCCCGGGCGATATACCCGCTTAGGGTCTTTAGGGTCTATAACCAAACAGCTAAAGTAAAAAGGGCGAGAAACAACATTAACAGTTGCACTTTGGCTCTTCCATGTTTCGCCACCATCGGCAGAGATAAATAAACCCGTTTCCTTAGCTTCTACTATTGCCAACATATTCTGTGGTGCACCCGGTGCCAGGGTCAATGCTATTCTTCCGTAAGGTTTTTCGGGCAAGCCTTCTTTTAGTTCTCGCCAATGTTGCCCACCGTCAGTGCTTTTCCACATACCACTGTTTACTCCGCCTGAATTAAAAGAATAAGGTAAACGCCTAAATTCCCACATGGTAGCATAAACAATACTTGGGTTGCTTGGGTCAACAGCAATATCGGCACAACCTGTTTTTTCGTTAATATAAAATATTTTATTCCATGTTTCGCCACCGTCAGTAGATTTATAAACACCTCTGTGCTTACTATCTGCCCATAGTGGGCCTGGAGCAGCCACATAAATAGTATTATTGTTCTTAGGGTCTATTATTATTTTGGCAATATGCTCCGTGCTGTCCAATCCGGTTTTGTTCCAGTTGTCGCCGCCATCGGTAGTTTTATAGATGCCATCGCCAATAGATACGGTATTACGCATATTACTTTCGCCCGCACCTACAAAAACAGTTTTAGGATTTGTTTGGTCTATTGCTATTGCACCAATGCTCATACAATATTTATCAAATATAGGTTTAAACGAAGCACCTGCATTTGTACTTTTCCATACCCCGCCACCGGCTGTGCCCACATAGAGTGTTCTGCTGTCGGCATTAACGCCTTCAATAGCGGTAATGCGACCGCTCATAGTGCCGGGGCCCAACCAGCGAGCTTCCATAGCACCAAATGTATAGGAGTTGATTTTAGTTTGTGCCTTAGCAAAACCAACACAAAGCAAGCAAGCAAGAAGTAGAAGGTGTTTTTTCATAAAATTATAATATTACAGTACTGTAAAAGGTTTAAATTTATATCTATTGAATTGTTTATCAAAAAATATCCCACACTTTTCAGGTGTGGGACTTACTAATTAATTAAATATTAACACAAAAGCACTATTTTTTGGTCTCTTTACTGCCACTCATTTCTGTAGGCTTAAAAATACTTGCATCTATGGGCTTGTTTATTTCTACAGATTTCACATTCATAGCACCCATTCCCATATCTATGCTCATTGGGTAAAGAATACCTTCGGGAGTTTTTTGGTAATTACTAAAGTTTTTTGTTATAGATTCTTCTTTGCCATTAGCTGTTACTTTTTGTACAGAACGTATATGATAATAATTAGTAGCATCGAAATACATTGTTTCCTCCATGCCCGATGTATATACTACTTTAAGTTTGTAACAATCAGTACCTTCTACATCATCTTTGCCTAAATAAGTTATTTTATTTCCTTTAGTTTTATAATCAACCAATGGACCTTGTAAATCTAAACCGTCTTGCATTTGTTTTACTTGCTCATCAGGCACTACTTCCGGCTTTGTCTGTCCACCGAAAGGCATATAATTCCAACCGGTTTTATCAGTAATAATGCTATAGCCTGTCATACCGTTTATTGTTAATTCCATACGCATTGCTTTATTTTGTTGTACGGTAATTATTAAAGGTATTTCCATACCATTAGCAGTCATGCTTGCAGTGGTTTTCATTGTATTTATTTTCTTCCAGTTGTCAACACCACCAATAGCGGCAAAATGTTTCTGGATAATATCATCAGCAGTTTGTGCTTTTAAATTACTAAAGCTACATACTAACACTACAGGCACAATAAGTGCTTTCAAAATACGTTTCATCAATTTCTATTTTTTTTATAAATTACATGCAAGGTATAAAAGTTCTAATGTATTATAAAATATTTTTTTAGCTGTAACTATTTTAATAAAAAATAAACTTTTGTACATTTCAATTTTTCTTTAAAGATTCCTGTATCAATTACAGCTAAAATAAATATACACCATCTATAAGCATTCCCAAACCCAATAATAGCAATGTTTCAATCGTTTTTATACCTTTTTTATGTGTAATTTTTGTTTTAGTGCCTTATAGCATTCCAATTACATTTGCCAAAAAATACATTTTATGAAAGGACAAAAAGCATTTGTTGATAACGCCTTGAAATATATACCACCCAAACAAACAAAACGTGGTCGTAACGATGAGTTAATAGAAAAGCGCAATGATTGCCTTTTGGCACGTTATTTTTATTACAGTCGTTTTTCCGGTCTTTGCTACGAAGAGTCTATGGCAAGAATAGCCAAAGAGTTTTTCTTAACACCATCCAGAATAACACGTATCATACAAGATAATGCCGAAAGCCTTCAAGAATTAAGACAAAACCAAACAACAATCTATTATTTGCAAACGCATTATCCACATTTAAAATGGTGGAACTAAATAATATGGTAACAATCAGATTTGTTCTTTAAAATAATATTAATTGAGTTTGTCTGTTTGTGATTATGTTTTGAATATGATTTATATCAAAATTACATACAAGTACTTCAACTACTGAGCATCGGTTTTCTATATTAATGCTATACCTTTTCCCTCAGATTACATCTGTGTTAATATTTATTTTTAAAATTTTATTTATTCATATTAATCGTGTAAATACCTTACCTTTGCACTTTGGTAGCCAAAGAAGGCAAACCATTTTTTAAAAGTTCTTTATTAATGAATTCTTTTTCTTCCTTCTCCATGCGAGAAGAATTGACACGAGCTATTTCTGACCTTGGCTTTGAGACTCCTACACCCATTCAGCTAAAAGTAATACCTCAACTTTTATCAGAGCCTATAGACATCATAGGACTTGCCCAGACAGGAACCGGAAAAACAGCGGCTTATGGCCTGCCTTTGCTCCACCACGTAGATTTAGCAGTTAAACACGTACAGTGTTTAGTTCTAAGCCCTACAAGAGAACTCTGTATGCAAATACAAGAGGAGTTAAATAAATATGGAACCCACATGAAGGGTTTACATATTACTGCCGTTTATGGTGGCGTTTCCATAACAGGACAAATTAAAGACGTAAGGGCTAACCCACAGATTATTGTTGCTACCCCGGGCAGATTAATTGACCTCCTAGAACGTAAAGCCATTTCTCTTAATCATTTACAGTATGTAGTACTTGATGAGGCTGATGAAATGTTGAATATGGGCTTTAGGGAAGATATTGAGCTGATACTTAAAAATACTCCCGAACGAGAACATACTTGGTTATTTTCTGCAACAATGAGTAATGAAGTACGTGGCATTGCCAAACGCTTTATGAAAGAATGGAAAGAATTTTCGGTTGCAGCAGCTAATGTTACCAACGAAAACATTGACCATCAGTATTTTATAGCAAATCACCATAATAGGTTTGAAACACTTAGACGCTTGCTCGATTTTGCACCCGGTATCTATGGTATCATTTTTACGCGTACCAAGCAAGACGCACAAGATGTATCTGAAAAGCTGATGAAAATGGGCTATCATGTAAGCCCTTTACATGGTGATATGGACCAGAAAATGCGTACCAAAGTAATGGAACGTTTCAAATCGAGACAATTACAAGCTATTGTAGCCACAGATGTTGCAGCTCGTGGTATTGATGTTAATGACATTACGCATGTTATAAATTACGAGTTGCCTGACGACCCTGAAGTATATACACACCGTAGTGGTAGAACGGCAAGAGCAGGCAAATCAGGTATTTGTATGTCTATTGTGTCGCCAAAGCAAATAGCTAACATCAGGCAGATAGAAAGATTAGTAAAACAAAAATTTCATAAAACAGATATACCGGACGGTGCCGAAGTTGTTCGTAAACGTATCTTCCATTTTATGGAACAGATTTCTAAAGCCGAACCACAAGAAGATTTTGCTAAATTATATCAAGAATCCATCCGCGAACAATTTGCAAATATTGATAAAGATGAATTAATCAGAAAATTAATATGGCTAAATTTACGCGAAACTATTGATGCTTATCAAAATGCAGAAGATTTAAATATAGGTTTTGAAGGCAAAGAAAGAGATAGAGATAGAGGCGGTAGCAGAGGCAATAAATCAGTTCGTTTATTTATAAATATTGGCGAAAAAGATGGTTTAAGTAACCAAAAACTAATACAATTTGTAACCGATAATGTAGATATAGATGCTAATGTAATAGACAGAGTTACAGTACGTGAATTAAGTAGCTTTTTTAATGTTCCCGGTGATGCATCAAACCATGTTGTTGACCATTTATCTCAGAAAAAATATAATGGACGTAAAGTAAGGCTTGAAGAAGCCGAACAACGTAGCATTGGCGGCGGCAGTAGTAATGGCAGCGAAGAAAGAGGGGGAGGTAGCGGTGCTTCTCGTAGCAGGTCTCCTCGCAGTTCGCAAGGTGGCGGTGGTTCTAGATTCTCATCCGAAACAAAATCTTATGGTAGTGGCAGAGATTCTTCAGGTGATGATAAACCAAAAAGAAAAAGGAAATACTAATAACCATATATTGCAATAATATATAAAATCCTGAAAACGAGTAGCAAACCGGATTAATCCAGCCTTGCTAACCAGTTTTCAGGATTTAATTTTTTAGGGCTGTTTTTCTTCCTTTTTGCTTTCCATACCTGAAAATTAAGTACCGGTTTACCCTCTATGTTGTTTCGTACAGAACCTATGTTCTCTAATGATGCAATTTTTTCATCTTTTTTTACCGATACATTTTTGAGACCATTATAAACTGTAAAATATTTATTGTGTTTTATTATCACAACGGTATTGCTATCATCAATATTAAAAATACTGCTAACAATGCCTTTACATACAGCCCTCACAGGTGCATTCAAATCTGTTTGTATGTCTATACCCGGATTATCGAACATTACACTTTCAGCAGTTGGATGCTGATGAACACCAAATTTCCCTAATACAATTCCTTTTTCAACAGGCCAAGATAATTCGCCCGCTACCGGATTTTTTATATTTTCCTTATTTTTGTGTTTTGCAGTAACAAATATAGATAAACCTGTAAATAAGACGAGTCCAATAAATGTTTTCATACTATTTGTTTTATATTCTTTGTAAATATAAGTATTTTTTCAAAAAGATACTAATTGTTCAACATCTAATTGTAATAATATAGAGCACTAACACTCCAGTGTTTTTATTATGCAAACAAATATGTTGACAAACTTAACCCACATTGCATATTGACTTGAATGGACTGCGCTCCAATCGTTGGTTTGAGCATTTTTGAAGCTAACCTGGGGGGACTACTGATTTCCTACGTTTGAAAGGAATGTGTTTATATTTGAGTGCGTTGTAAATTGCTAATACGTTTTCTTCGGGTTCTGAGCATTGTCGAATGACGATTTGTTCTTTGTATATATTTTCCATTGTTGTTGTAACGAGGTTTTGGGTGCTCATTATTCTTACAATATCGCGCCATTCATTGTTGATTCCTTTTTGTTTTAGTTGATAACGGATTGTATTGACTACCCAATAGGCCAGTACACCCAAATGCAGGTGTGCCATAGATGCAGCATCGGTTTTGTGATATATAGGCCGTAAATCAAGATCTGTTTTTAGTGTTCTGAAGGTAGCCTCTATTTCTCTGATTGTATTGTATATTTTCCATTGTGTGCTTTCGTCTTTTTCGTCAAGGCTGGTAAGTAGCAAATACACGCCCTCTTTCTTGTCTGTTTGTTTTTGTTCCCAGCTAATTTTCGTGACAATATTTTTTGCATCACTTTCCATTGTCACGTCCTGAAATAGGGTTACACCTGGTTTAGATAATCCTGGATTTAGTTTACACGAGTTTTTAATTATCCTGAATTTAGTTGACAGCTATTTTTCTTAATCTTTCTTCTGGTTGAAACCCTTTTCTGTTAATCCTACTTGTGGTTGCCACCTGTTTCTGTCACGTTTTATGCAACTTAATTCTCTAAATCGAACAATATCTTCGGTCAAAAAGGGTATAGATAAACTTACCGGCAGTTTAAATAATATCGAATAGAGGTACTATGTGTCCCCAAAAGACAACTATAATAAACCAATTGATTAGTTCAAGTGCAAAAGCGGCATACAAACAGCATTAAGGCAACACTGTATAGCTGAATCCGTTTTAGTAACCGGAGTTGTATAGCCATTTCAGGGTTTAGCCGGTAAAAACGTAATGGAAACTTTAATAGCCATTAATAATCTTTCACTTTGGTTAATCGGTACACAATTCGTACATGATTGGAACATAGTTTTTTTCTGAAAAATTCCACCCGTGTGTCCTCCAAGGAGCAAGCAGATACCAACCAAAGCCTTGAATGGCAAAAGAAATATCGCCTTAACTATGCGATAAAAAATGACCTTAAGATACTTGATTATTTTGGTGGCACTTATGAAAGTGCAAAGAGCGATGAACGAAAAGAGTTTTCACGGATGCTGAAATTTGTGAAATGTCAAAAAGAGAAGGTAAGTTATATTCTTGTTTATAGTCTCGATAGGTTCAGCAGGACAGGCGATAGCGCGATATACATCGCTAGTGAATTGAAGAAAAGCGGAGTTAATATATTAGCCGTAACGCAGCCAATAGATACAAACTCACATGCAGGTTCCTTGCAGCAGAAT
>CAIWXG010000134.1 GCA_903916555.1 uncultured Bacteroidota bacterium | reverse complement strand
TAACAATACTCTTTTTTTCTTTTTAGGGAATGTAATATCGTGATCCATTCTTACACCTTGCGAATTTGCTTTAACATGATAAGGCATATTTTTGCCGCCATCTAATACTTCATCATCATTTGGTGGTAAATCACCATAAGTTTCCGGTCTTTCAGTATCTTTAAAGGTTGAAGTGCAAGAAACAGTGGAATACTTTTTAACTATTGGTGAAATGTGCTCTGCAATTAAAATCGCTCCCTTTTTAGACCAATGCCCGTCTTTAGGTACTTGACTGATTTCTTTTATGTCTTTTGATGCAATAATAGGTGCGAAATCTATATATTCAATACCCAATTCGTCAAGGGTAGATTTAATGAATGGAATCCCATATTTTACTGTAGGAGAAGTATTAAGCGATTTACCAACTTCGGCAGCTATTAATACAAATACAAGTTTAGCACCAGTTGCTTCAACATTTTTCTTTAATTGTATTACACCGTCTTTGTAACGTTGCTTTAATTCACGATAAACATCATTTTCACCATTCTCAATTAATTTGCCCTCATCAGGTACTCTTGAGTAAAGGTGATTGAGTTCATCAATTTTCTTTTGGTCAATTTCAGATTGTTTTTCTTGTGCAACTTCCTTCGCACTCATTGCTGGTGCGGGTTTGTCGCCTGCACCGCCACCACAACTATTTAAGAAAGGAGCAGACGCTAATAATAATCCTGTTAAAATTAATTTTGTTCTCATGTTCTGTTTTTTATTAAAATTTAAAATAATAATACTCTGCTAAATTCATTTTTTTACAAAATAAGTAAATAGAAATTGAAACTAATAAATATAAAACAACTTTTATTGATATATTTATTGTATTAATGTAAATTTCGTCATTATTTGTATTAGAAAATTTATTCGTGATTCCCCATTGTTGCATATCTAATGTGTAAGTTCCTTTTTTTTGAATGAACTCTATAATAACAAGCGGCAAACACCAAACAAAAGTTTTTAATAAAAGCTGTAATGGTGTCTCAAATAATTTAGGCGAACAAATGCGAGCTAAAATATTAATTGCATCTGTAGAATTATTTGCTCTGAAAAAAGTCCATGTAAAAAGTAAAAATATTAATACATAAAATTTACTTATGGAGGTATTTATAAATACTGGTACTTTACTATACATTTTTTTACGTTTCTTTTTAGTGAAATGTTCAATAATTACTGCTAAACCATGTAAAACACCAAATACTAAATATTTCCAATTTGCACCGTGCCAAATACCGGCAAATGCAAAAGTTAAAAACAGACCTAAAAAGACTGCAAAATTACTCCAATTCCTAAATTTAATAACTATAGGGTTAAAAATATGTGTATTAAACCAAGAAGACATAGAAATATGCCAACGACGCCAAAATTCTGTAATACTCTTGCTATAAAAAGGTTTATCAAAATTATTTATTATTTCTATGCCTAATAAACGTGCTAAACCTTTTACAATATCAGAATATCCCGAAAAATCAGCATGTAAATATAACCCGAATAATGCAACACCTAATACTAAAGTACTACCATTTAAATCAGCGTATTGGTCAAAGCAATACTTAACCATGTTATTAATATTGTCGGCAACTACCATTTTTTTAAATAAGCCCCATAATATTTCGCCTATTGCTTGGTCTGCATTTTTTAAAGTTAAAGTAGGTTTTTTACTAAATTGTGGTAAAATAGTAGAGGCAGTAGGTATTGGCCCAATAAGTAAGTGTGGAAAAAAACTAATATAAGTAGCATAACTAAGGTAGTTTCTTTCTATTGGTATTCTATCATTAGCTAAATCTACCAGATACCCAATACAAGAAAATGAGTAAAAGCTAATACCTACAGGAGCTAATAAATGAAACGCACTTGCTTGCCATTGTTGCAAACCCGGAATATCGCCTAATATTAAACCACTATATCTTAAATAAAGTAAACCGAAAATTAAAAAAGCGCAACCTATTGTTTTTAATATTTGTTTTGCGGAATTGGATTTTGATACATTAATTAATATCCCCATGATATAACTGAAAGTAATCAATACCAATAAATACATTACAAATAAATAATGGAATGTTTTATCTAATATTAAAATGTTATCTATGCCATTTAGACTAATATGTAATGGTAAGTTTATTATTTGATGGAAGTTGATAGAATCATCAAAATTATGACCATCACTTACCCCCATGCCCGGAAAAGTAGCATAAAAATAGATGGAACCTAATAAGAGAAATATATTTCTAATATTATTGTTTTTATGAAATAACCAATAAAAAATAAATAGTATTGCAAAGAATATTGCAAACTCATAAGAATTAAATACCATGTTTAAAAAAATGTACGGGCAATAATACAGATTATTCACTTACTTTAATAGGTTTTTTTAAAGCTTTATAAAAGTTTAATGATACCTGTAGGTAATATTATTTACTTTTGAGTTTTATAAGGTTAAAAAATAAAATTGTAGTATTAATAAAATATAACAGTATATGAAGGATTTTAAAAATGCCATTATTGAATGTGTCCCTAACTTTAGTGAAGGGTGCAACATGGATATTATTAAACAAATTACAAAAGAGATAGAACAGGTAGAAGGAGTGAAACTATTAGATGTTGACGCCGGTAAAGCAACAAATCGTACTGTGGTTACTTTTGTTGGTAATCCGGTTGCTGTTGTTGAGGCTGCATTTAGGGCAATAAAAATAGCCGGTGAGCTTATTGATATGAATCATCATAAAGGAGAACATCCGCGAATGGGCGCCACAGATGTTTGTCCTTTAATACCGGTTTCAGGCATTACAATGGAAGAAACTGTGGAATTTGCAAAAATGTTAGGTAAAAGGGTAGGGGAAGAAGCAGGTATTCCGGTTTATTTATATGAATATGCTGCACAGGCAGACTATAGAAAAAATCTTGCAGATATAAGAAGCGGCGAATATGAAGGACTGGCAGGAAAAATAATAAAGCCGGAATGGAAGCCTGATTATGGCAATGCTGTTTTTAATAGCCGTAGCGGCGCAACTGTTATTGGTGCTAGAGACTTTCTTATTGCATATAATATTAATTTAAATACGACATCGACACGTAGAGCGAATTCTGTTGCCTTTGATATTAGGGAAAAAGGAAGGCAAAAGAAAGACGAGAAAGGTAAAACCTTAAAAAATGAAAAAGGCGAAGTAATTTGGGAACCCGGTTTGTTAAAATGTGTAAAAGCTATTGGTTGGTTTATTGAAGAATATGGTATTGCCCAAGTCTCCATTAATTTAACAAACCAAGATATTACTCCATTACATATTTTATTTGATACGGTTTGCGAAAGAGCAAATGCGAGAGGTATGCGGGTTACTGGCAGCGAATTGGTTGGTTTGGTGCCACTTAATGCTTTATTAGATGCAGGTAAGTATTTTCTTTGCAAACAACAAAGAAGCATTGGTGTTAGTGATACTGAATTAATAAAGATTGCAGTAAAATCATTAGGTTTAGATGAATTAACTCCTTTTGACCCACAGAAAAAAATTATTGAATATTGTATTTTAAATAATAAAAACAAAAAGCTGATAGACTTGTCAATCAGTTCATTTGCAGAAGAAACTGCAAGCGAATCTCCGGCTCCGGGTGGTGGTTCTATTGCAGCTTATTGTGGTGCATTAGCCGCAGCTTTAGGAACAATGGTTGCCAATTTATCTTCTCATAAAAAAGGATGGGATAGCCGTTGGGAGGAATTCTCTAACCATGCAGTAATAGGACAAAAGTTAATGAAAGAATTATTGTATTTGGTAGATGAAGATACGAATGCTTTCAATAGGATAATGGCTGCTTTGGGTTTACCAAAAGGTAACGATGCAGAAAAAACTGCCCGTACACAAGCAATACAATCAGCTACAATTAATGCCATAAAAATACCATATAGAACTATGGAACTTGCATATAGTTCTTTTACCTTGTTAAAAGCAATGGCAGAAACAGGCAACCCCAATAGTGTTAGTGATGCCGGTGTTGGTGCTTTGTGTGCAAGAGCAGCAGTTAAAGGCGCTTATTTAAATGTGAAAATAAATGCACAAGATTTAAAAAACCACATTGAAGTGATGCCTTTAGTTGAAAAAGCCGAAGAAATGAGCCAAAATGCTGATACTTTAGAAAAAGAAATTTGGAATATTGTTTTAGGTAAAATGAAGTAATAGAAATATTGAATGTAATATTAATTTTTGTACAAATCACATGTTTGGTGTAGTTTTGATGCTTAGGTGTCAACATGGCAGTTTATAAAAGATTGCATAGATTTTGTATATTCATTTAATTACAAAAAATGCTATTGTTTATTAAATTTTAGCTATTTTGCCTATACTAATTATAAAATATTTTTTTTTGTATTTTAACAATAATAAAAATGATAGAATTTTTTTCAAAAATTTTTGGAGGTAGTAAATCAGATAAGGATGTAAAAGTTTTGAGACCCATTGTAACGGAAATAAATGGATTTTATGATGAATATAAGAATTTGTCTAATGATGAATTAAGAAATAAAACACAGGAATTTCGTCAACGCATTAACCAATATCTTATAGATATAGTTACAGAAATAAATGATAAGAAAGCCGAATCGGAAACACATTCAGCAGAGGAAATACATTTAAGAGAAGCGTTGTATAATGATATTGACAAGCTTATAAAAAAGAAAGATGAAAAATTAGAAGAAATACTTCGCAATATCTTGCCTGAAGCTTTTGCGGTAGTAAAAGAAACTGCAAGAAGATTTAAAGAAAACACTGAAATTGTATCTCTTGCAACCGACTTAGACAGAGAATTTGCTTTAGAAAAAAAATATATTAGAATTGAAGGAGACAATTCTTTTTTTCAAAATTCTTGGGAAGCAGCTGGCAATTTAGTAACATGGAACATGCTGCACTACGACGTGCAATTAATAGGCGGCATGGTGTTGCATGACGGCAAAATAGCTGAAATGGCTACAGGTGAAGGTAAAACATTGGTTTCAACCTTACCTGCATACCTAAATGCATTGGCTGGCGAAGGTGTTCACATTGTAACTGTAAATGATTACTTGGCAAGAAGAGACCAAGAATGGAACGGTACAATATTTGAATGGTTGGGGTTGCGAGTAGATTGTATTGATAAACATGAGCCAAACTCTAACGAACGTAGGCTGGCATATATGGCAGATATAACCTATGGTACTAATAATGAATTCGGTTTTGACTATCTAAGAGATAATATGGTGCATCACCCAAGTGAAATGGTGCAACGTAAACACCATTTTGCAATGGTAGATGAGGTGGATAGTGTATTAATTGATGACGCAAGAACTCCATTGATTATATCAGGTCCTATTCCTAAAGGAGACGAACAACAATATCATATTTTAAAGCCAAGAATTGAACGATTACTTGAAGCACAACGTAAGGTAATAAACCAAAGTCTTACTGAAGCTAAAAAGCTAATTGCATCGGGTAAAATAGATAAAGATACCGGTGGACTCTATTTATATAGAGCCTATAGAGGATTACCTAAAAATAGTGCATTAATTAAATTTTTAAGTGAGGAGGGTAATAAGCAAATTTTACAAAAATCTGAAAACTATTATATTGGTGAACAGATGCGAAATATGCCCGTAATTGATGTTGAGCTTTATTTCGCCATAGATGAAAAAAATAATAGTGTTGATTTAACAGAAAAAGGCATTGCACTAATGACTGGGGCTGCCGAAGACGCTAACTTCTTTATTTTACCTGATATTGGCAGCGAACTTGCTGATTTAGAAAAACACGAACTTCAGCAAGAAGAAAAATTACAGAAAAAAGATGCTGTAATACAAGATTATGCAATTAAAGCAGACAGAATACACTCCGTACAACAATTATTAAAAGCATATACATTATTTGATAAAGATGTGGAATATGTAGTAATGGACGGCAAAGTGAAAATTGTTGATGAGCAAACAGGTCGTATTTTAGAAGGTAGAAGATATAGTGATGGCTTACATCAAGCAATTGAAGCAAAAGAAAATGTACAAGTAGAAGCTGCTACGCAAACGTTTGCAACCGTTACATTACAAAATTATTTCAGAATGTACCATAAGCTTGCCGGCATGACCGGTACGGCAGAAACTGAGGCAGGTGAGTTTTGGCAAATCTATAAATTAGATGTAGTTACAATACCTACAAATGTACAGGTAATAAGAAAAGACCAACAAGACTTAGTTTATAAAACAAAACGAGAAAAATACAAAGCTGTTATTGATGAAATTGAAGCACTTAGAGCGGTAGGGCGCCCGGTACTTGTGGGTACTACTTCGGTTGAAGTTTCTGAATTGCTTAGCCGTATGCTACAGCAAAAGAAGATACCACATAACGTACTTAATGCAAAACATCATGAAAAGGAAGCACAAATAGTTGCAGAGGCAGGTTTGTCTGGTGCTATTACCATTGCTACGAATATGGCGGGTAGGGGTACCGATATTAAATTAGTACCCGAAGTTAAAGTTGCAGGCGGTTTAGCTATTGTAGGTACTGAACGCCATGAAAGCCGTAGAGTTGATAGACAGTTAAGAGGTCGTGCAGGCAGACAAGGAGACCCGGGAACATCCGAATTCTTTGTTTCTTTAGAAGATGATTTAATGCGTTTATTCGGTTCTGAAAGAATTGCTTCTTTAATGGACAAAATGGGACACAAAGATGGCGAAGTGTTGCAACACAGCATGATTTCCAAATCTATTGAACGCGCCCAAAGGAAAGTAGAAGAAAATAACTTTGGTACGCGTAAAAATTTATTGGAATATGATGACGTTATGAATTCTCAGCGTGATGTAATTTATAAACGTCGTCGTCATGCTTTATTCGGAGAAAGATTATCAATAGACTTGGATAATGCGATGTTTTCTGTATGTACAGGTTTTGCAGAACAATTTGCAGGTAAAAATGATATGGAAGGGTTCAAATTAGAAGTAATGAAACATCTAATAATAGAACCTGAAGTAAGTGTAGAAGTATATAATAAAGGTGATATAAATGTTATTGGCAATGAATTGTATCATCAAGTAAAAGAATTTTATGCACGAAAAATGCATCATTTAAGGGAAACTATGTTGCCTACTTTAAAACAAGTATTTAAAGAAAATGGTGATAAAATTGAAAATATAGTTGTTCCTTTTACTGATGGTATGAGGGGGATGCAGATTTATGTTCCTTTGCTTGAAGCTGTTGAGCAAGAAGCTTATCCTGTAATTACTGAATTAGAAAAAAATATAACATTATCAATAATAGATGATGCTTGGAAAAACCATTTAAGAGTAATGGATGATTTAAGAACATCTGTCAGAATGGCATCTTACGAACAAAAAGACCCATTGTTAATATATAAATTTGAAGCTTTTAATCAGTTTAAAGAAATGATTATAAACACGAATCGTGATATTATTTCTTTCTTATTAAGAGCCGGCATTCCGGTGCAAGATGCAGAGCCACAGATTGCCCGGCGCCCGGAACCACCAACGGATATGAGCAGAATGAAAATGAATAAAGCTCAAATAGATGCAAGAGGACAAAACTATGCTGCCGATGAAGAAGATTATTATACAGACCCGGTACAAGAAACAAACGTTGCAAAAAGAGTTCCGGTACAGGCAGCCCCAAAAATAGGACGTAATGATTTGTGCCCTTGCGGTAGTGGTAAAAAGTATAAAAATTGTCATGGCAAATAGCAAACTTATTAATATATAAACAAAAAAAACGAGAGCTAGTACTCTCGTTTTTTTGTTTATATGGTAAAGAACTTACAAAAAAGGTTTCAAACTATCAGTTTTGTACTTTATTTCTTCTAGATACAAACCATGCCCCGGAACATTAAAATAGGCTTTAGTACAGTTCTGTGCTTCTATTATTTTTTTAAATTCATCTAAAGAGCCTTTTCCTCTTGCCATTTGTATTTGTGTGCCTACTAAGCCCCTAACCATACCTCTTAAAAATCGGTTTGCCTCAACTATATAATTCAATTCATTGTCTTTATGTTCCCAATAAGAATTAAAAATGGTACACATAAAGGTTTTGGCTTGAGTATTTCGTTTTGAAAAGCTTTCAAAATTGCTGTATTCAGGTATAATTGTTGCAATTTCATCAAGCATATTTACATCCATTTTTAATGGGAAATAATAGGCTCTATTTAATAAAAAAGGATTTTTTTTTGTATAAATTCTATACCTGTAACGTCTGCTAACAGCATCGAAACGTACATTAAAATCTGAATTGCTTGCTATTGATATTTTTTTAAAGGCTATGCCGGTAGGTAATATTGCATTACATTTATATAAGAAATCTGGATTAAGTACTATTTCTGTGTCAAAATGGTAATAATTACAATATGCATGTACCCCTTCATCTGTTCTGCTAGCGCCATAACTCAAAATGGGTATGTGTAACAATAGTGTAAGTGTATTATTTATATATAGCTGTACTGTTGGTGTTTCACCCTGTAATTGCGAGCCATGAAACAAAGTACCATCATACATAACTTCTATTACATAACGTGCCATATTGGGTTATAATGTGCAAATAGTATCTATAATTGTATGCGTAGTTTACTATTTTTATAACTAATAGCAAAATATCGAAATGAAAATATGACTTTTAAATAGTGCTTTTTAAATTTAGCAACATATTTTCAGTCATTTTATCTAAATTAAATTCGGGTTTCCAAATCCAGTCGGTACGAGCCAAAGAATCATCAATACTTTTTGGCCAAGAGTCTGCAATTTGTTGACGAAAATCTGGATTGTAATCTATATTAAACTCAGGAATGTGTTTTTTTATAGACTCAGCAATTTCTTTTGGCGAAAAGCTCATTGCAGAAATATTATATGCCATTCTGGTGGATAATTTATCAGTAGGAACTTGCATCAACTCTATAGTACCTCTTATGGCATCATCCATATACATCATAGGTAAATAGGTGTTTTCAGACAGGAAGCATGTATAATGTTTGTTTTTTAATGCTTCATGGTATATTTCGACTGCATAGTCTGTAGTGCCACCACCAGGTGCTGATTTCCAACTTATTAAACCCGGATAGCGTAAACTACGAACATCTAAACCCCAACGTTGGTTATAATATTGACACCACAATTCACCTGCATATTTACTAATACCATACACTGTTCTTGGTTCTATTATTGTTTTTTGCTGTGTTTGTTCATTAGGTGTTGATGTACCGAAAACAGCTATTGAACTTGGCCAATAAACCCGGTCTAATTTTTCCTGAAGACTAATATCTAATATTTGCAACATGCTTTGCATGTTAATATCCCAAGCAAGTTTTGGATTCTTTTCTCCTGTTGCAGATAAGAGTGCCGCAAGTAAATATATTTGGGTGATATTTTCTTTTTTTACAATATTAAGAGTGGCATCACTATCCATAACATTTAATTGATAATAGGGGCCATCATCTTTTAATAAGGGATGTGATTCTTTTATGTCAGCAGCAATAACGTTATTATTGCCATAGGCTTTCCTTAATGCTAAAGTAAGCTCAACACCAATTTGTCCGCAAGCACCAATTATAAGTATTTTATCTTGTCTCATTTTACGTAAAAATAATATGAAATATTGTTTGTTACTAAATATTAACTATCTGTATGAGTTATGCAACTGATCAAAAAAATTATCAAATAAATACCTTGAATCATGAGTTCCCGGAGTAGCTTCAGGGTGAAACTGCACAGAGGAAGCCTGTAAGTATTTCAATCTAATCCCTTCTATTGACCCATCATTAAGGTTAATATGTGTAATTTCTATTTTTTCATTTTTACTAACAGCATCTGCATCAATAGCAAAACCATGATTTTGGGTTGTAATTTCCGATTTGCCATTAAGTACATTTAATACTGGATGATTTAAACCTCTATGCCCATAATGCATTTTGTAAGTAGGAATTCCACAAGCCCTTGCTAAAAGTTGATGACCCAAACAAATGCCAAATAATGGTTTGTTAGTTTGAAGTAGTAACCTAACCATATTTTCTGCATAACCCATAGCTGCAGGGTCTCCGGGACCATTTGATAAAAAGAATCCTTTGGGTTTAAAATCTATAAGTTCTACTAAGTCGCATTTTGCAGGAAAAACTTTTAAATAAGCACCTCTATCAAGCAGACATTTAAGGATATTTTTTTTTATACCATAATCAATAACAGCAATCCGGATACGTGAATTAGAGTTTCCTAAAAAATACGTTTCTTTTGTTGAAACTTTAGATGAAAGTTCCAATCCTGCCATATCCGGAACTTTTACAAGCTCTGCTTGCAAGTCCTTTATATCATCATATTCAGTAGAAACAATAGCATTCATGGCACCTTTACTCCTTATATGCCGCACTAAAAAACGGGTATCAATATCATGAATAGCAACAATATTGTTTTCAATTAAATAATTTTCAATATTGTTATTGGCTGTCATTCTGGAATAACGTTCTGAAATATTTTTGCATACCAATGCATTTATTTTCACAGAATCGCTTTCCACATCTTCTGTTTTCACACCATAATTGCCAATATATGCATTATTCATTATCAAAACCTGCCCTGTATAACTTGGGTCGGTAAAAACTTCCTGATAGCCTGTCATTCCGGTATTAAAGCAAAGCTCTCCACCCGAAGTGCCCTTTACACCAAATGATTTTCCTTTTAACAAAGTTCCATCTTGTAATAGAAGCCATGCTGTGGTATTAGAATTATTTATAGCCATTTTAGAATAACAAATCGTGCAAATGTAGCTAAAATTATTGCGTTAGTTTCCTATTTTTTTCCAATTAGTAAATCCTGTATTTATGTTGTTAATGTTTATATGTAATTGTAGGTCATTAAAAGTTAATTGAGACAAAGGAAACAATTAAAAGATAGTGTTATATTGCTTTCAATGAATGATTTTACATCTTAATTATTGATAGAGCTATAATTATTTCTTACCTTGCAACCTTTTAGCAATAAAGTATATGGCAAATTACAGCAACTTGCGGGCTATGCGGGCTATGACAAAAGCCAGCTTACAATCAATAATTAAAAGCCCTTCAGCAATTATATTTACAGTAGCATTTCCATTAATATTTATTTTAGTATTCGGGTTTCTTGGGAAGGGAGGTGATTTTAATTTTTCAGTAGCAGATGCTCCCGGTTGCGATACAACAAGTAAATTATATACTATGCTGCATACTATGCCTGTATTAAAATGGGTTAAGGTAAAAGATTCTGCTTCACTTGTTCAAATACTCAAAAAGGGAGACATTATTGCAACAGTAAATATTAAAAGTAATGATGCAAATGAGTCTAAAAGTTCTATTTTTATAAACTATGTTGCTAATCAAGAACTTAAAACACAACAACTTAGGCAAGTTATAGAATCTATTATGATGCAAATGGACCCTGTAATTTCTAGTAGAAAGAAAGAATTGATTGATATAGAAATGAAAGCATTAACAAGTGCAGGAGAATATAAAAGAATTGATTTTATTTTACCGGGACAGCTTAGCTTCTCCCTATTGGCTTCCGGTGTTTTTGGTACTGCATTTGTTTTTTTTAATTTAAGACAAACATTAGTGTTAAAAAGATTTTTTGCAACTCCGGTTCGTAGAGAAATGATTGTAATTAGTGAAGGTATTTCTAGAATGCTTTTTCAAATTTTAGGTGCAATAGTCATTATATGTGTAGGGCATTATGTCTTTGGGTTCACTTTGAGACAGGATTTATTGACATTTTTTCAAATGTTGATATTATGTTGTCTTGGCTTATTTATTTTTATGGGCTTTGGTTTTATTATTAGTGGTGTTGCTAAAACGGAATCGGCTATACCGCCATTATCTAATATTATTACTATGCCTCAGTTTTTATTGGCAGGTACGTTTTTCCCAATAGAAAATTTCCCGGCTTGGTTGCAACCTTTTTGCCGCTTTTTGCCACTTTCTTATCTTAACGATGCACTTCGTCTTATTTCTTTTGATGGCTATTCGCTCTGGGATGTAAGAATTGATGTTTTGGTATTATTAATTTGGGGCTTTGTTGTTTACTTTATTGCAGGTAAGACCTTTAAATGGGAATAGATTTTTAGTACTACCTATTTTTTTGCATATTAACAAGTTGTTTTGTATGAGAATTTGTTTAATTAAATTACGGAATATTTATTTTTAATGTCTCAATTAATAATATATACAGATGGTGCTGCTCGTGGCAACCCGGGCAGGGGTGGTTATGGTGCAATATTAATGTGGGGTATTGCAATTAAAGAAATATCGCAAGGCTACAAGCATACTACAAATAACCGTATGGAGTTAATGGCTGTTATTGCAGCTTTAGAACTTTTAAAAAGAGAAAATCTTGAGGTTACTATTTATACAGACTCTAAGTATATTGTAGATACTGTTGAAAAAAAGTGGTTGCATGCTTGGATAAAAACCGGATTTAAAGGAAAGAAAAACAAAGATTTATGGCTTCGTTTTTGGGAATTTTATAAAAATAATTCTATAAAATTTATATGGGTAAAGGGCCATGCAGACAATAAATGGAACAACAGATGCGACATACTTGCAACTGAAGCCGCAGATGGAAAAAATCTATTAGATGATTTTGGTTATGATGGATAATGTATCTGCTGTTATCTTATAATAATAAATGGAATTTATTTTTCTAATTCATTTTTGTACTTTGTAGCCTATTTAAAATCAAAAATGGTTAATGGGTGAATTTAAAAAATATGCATTAATTGTTGCCGGTGGCAAAGGCTTAAGAATGGGTGGAGATGTACCAAAACAGTTTCAATTATTAAATGGCAAACCGGTATTAAGTTATTCTATTATTGCTTTTCTGGAGGCAATACCTGATATTTCAATTATTCTTGTTTTGCCAAAAATAGATATGGGCTATGATGTTTTAAAGACAGTTTTAAAAAGTTTTAAAGATAAATTTGAAATTAAATTAATTCAAGGAGGTGAAACTCGTTTTAATAGTGTTAAAAACGGCTTGAATTCTGTTTATAATGATGGTATTGTATTTATTCATGACGGGGCAAGACCATTAGTTTCTAAAGAATTGATACACAGATGTTTTGAGCAAGCTTTGGAATGGGGTAGTGCAATACCTGCAATTAAAGTAAGTGATAGTATTCGCATTATTGAAGAAAACAATACAAGACCGATTAATAGAGATAATTTATGTATAATACAAACACCTCAAACTTTTAGAACAGAGTTAATATTACCTGCTTTTGAAACTGAAGATAGTGCTGAATTCACAGATGATGCTACTGTGGTGGAAGCATTTGGCAGAAAAGTTTATTTGATAGAAGGTGAGAAAAGAAATATTAAAATTACTACCCCTGATGATATGATAATTGCTTCGGCTTATATGCAGAAGTTGAAGAAATAAAACTATGAAGGTTGCATATATTTATAATAAAAATATTTATATTTAATAAAATTTGTTATATATTTATTGAACTCCTACTCCTTTATGAATATAAATAAATTTTTAATATAAATCTATTGTGTATTTAGATTTGTAGTAACCACATCAGTAGATTTTTTCTTTTTATTTGCGAGTATTTCTCTTGCAGATACATGCTTAATTTCGCCGTTTACACTAATGACGGCAGTTTCGTTATTGGCGGCTTTCTGTTCATAAAGCTTTTCAATTGCTAATTTCAATCCAAACTCTACTTTTCTAAAAAAGTCATTATTTTCTTCTGTAAACATTATTTTGTTTGATTTTGAATTATGCTCCAAATTTCG
>CAIWXG010000133.1 GCA_903916555.1 uncultured Bacteroidota bacterium | reverse complement strand
TTATATACGGTATAGTTATATCCGTTGACTAAAACCAAAGTTTTCCATGATTTTAGTCCCAACAAACAAAATGTTAAATTAACTTGCGACTTTTGGGATAAAGATGACACAACAAAAGACCATACCTGCCCTCCTGATTTAAAGGAAAATATTGAGAATTTGGCAACAATCGTTTTGATTCACGAATTTGTTCATTGGATTATTTTATTTAAAATTAACTACAATTGGCATCTTCAAAAAACAGAGGCTTATGAAGATAGTAAACACTATTTATATTTTCATGAGGGTTTTGCACAATTATTAACACTTTTTATTATCGAGAAAAAAGGAAGGAAGGATTTAGAATATCTCTTTTATTGGCTTGCAAAAGAACAATCTGAAGAATATAGGAAATATAAAGAACTTAAGAAAGTTTTTGGAACTATAGAAGCTGCTGTTTCATTTTTGGAAATTCTCAATGAGCTTGATAAACCTATTGATTTTTGGGAAGCGTGTGTTGGACCCTATAAGGGTTTATATGCTGGTATTTGTGGAAATGTAAATGGCATGAATCTTTTGTCTAGGCTACAGAAAAGCAACAAAAATATTCATAGTAGCTTAAAAGACGAAACTAAAGAAGATCCAACTATTATAGAAGATGCAACTATTTTAGGAGATTACGGTTTTTAATAATCACAATTACTGTTGCGCTCTTATTTTTTGAAATTATATTTTTATTGGAGTTTGCAATATTAGAATAAAATAGTATAAATAATTAAAATGTGTTAATAACAATCATGCAAAAGAGTACAACAGGCAATTCTTTAAATATTGAATTTTAGTAACCCATATTCAAAATCTTTTTTGAATATGGGTTACTCTTTGTTTTAACCTTTAATATAGACTAAACTTTACTATAATTCCAAGCCAAGCAAATCAAGCATATAATTGTTGGTATAGGAAATATGTTCTCCTTTTAATTTATTTGACAATCTTTTAAATAGTTTCTTGCGATCTTCAGGCATTGGGGTTTCCTGACCTATAGACTTCAAATAATGTATTTTCAACACGCTATCAAATGGTTCACTTTCACTATGAAAAATATATCCATCGTTTTCTTTTGCAAGATTAACAATTTTACCTTCCGTAGCTAAACGGTATAAAAAGTTAGCACGGCGAAGTACATTGCAATATGCTTTGTAAAAAGGTGGAAATAATTTTTTATATTCAGGCTTTAAATAATAACAACCGTCAACCCTATTTAAAGGAGTAATTTCCCAGTTTCTTTCTATAACAAGCATCATAATGGCGTCTTTATCTTCAGGTACACTTAACATTTCTTTCATTTCGGTTTGCAAATGATATGCATTCATACCTCTGAATTCAGACAAGTTATCCTTAATGCCGCTAGAAACAGTACTCTCCAGTATCCGTTGATACCTGTCGCATCCTCCTTCAAACATTTGGTTTATTACAATGCAAGAATACACATTAAGTGTAAAATCAGAAGGTAAATTGGCATACTTAATATCTATAATATTAGACCATTTCATCCGTCTAACAGCAGAAGTGAGCATAGAATTCAGTTCTGAAAAGAAATCTATATGGTCGATAATTGCACATTTTTTATCTTGTACTTTTTGTAGGTATTCTTGCTCTATATTCATAATTATAATTTGATTTTTTTACATGTTTTAAATTTTATTGTCTTGTTATTGAAAAATATCAACATCAATAAACGTTTCATCTTGCCATATAACTTCACGTTTGTTGCCATCTTTAGTTGTCAACATACCTGTATCCCAATTTCCTTCATAAAACAAGCCAATGAAATTATTGCCCGATGCCCATTCATAAATTCCAAAGCTCACTTTTAAATCATTATGTAACTTGCCATAGTAAACATCTCCGTTTACATAATTCATTCTGCCCCTTCTTGGCTTACCTAAATGAAATGCGCCTTCAAATATATTGCCATTTACATAGCTTAATTTACCTGACAATCCAATTTCTGAATTTCTAAATTCACCTTCAAATAGGCTACCGTCTGTGTATTCAAGTCTTCCATTACCATCCATCAAGCCATTTACCCAAGTACCAGTATATTTTGCTCCATTTGTAAAACGTATTTTCACTTCACCAACTATTTCTCCATTTTTAAAATAGGCACTAATCTCGCCAATACTTTGCTTGTTTAATATGCCATATCCATTAGGCAGCTCCTGGCTCAGATTCCCCTTATAGACATCTCCGTTTGCATAATTAAGAGTAGCATCAATAATATCACTTTCAAAAAAAGCACCCTCTATATGGTCTCCATTGGGTTTTAGTAGCCTACCCTTGCCCCAATGTTTGCTGTTAACCCACATGCCTTCATAAATAGTACCATCGGTATATTTCATTATGCCAAAGCCATGTTCAATAGTTGACGAGAAAAGCCCACCTTCATATATCCCTTTTTCGTCATTACGAGTTCCAATGCTATTTGGTGAACGACTACATTTTTTATCTTTGCTTAATGATTTATCTTGTTCGTCTGTTTTATTTTTACTGCTCATACAATTTATTTATTATAAATTAAGAATAGTTTGAATGATTATATTGCAATTAATTCAAATTTATTATATCAAAAAGGAACATCATAATCATAAATAATATCGCTTAAATTTATATGTCCATTTCTATCCAAAGCCCAATTGGGTATTTGTTCTACCTCTTTATTATGGATGGTTACCATTTTTACGCCGTTTGTTAAAAAAATAAAACATCCCGCATTTTTTTCAGCTTCATTAAAAGCCGGAGCATATTTTGGGTATTGCAGAAAAAGATTTTGTTTGAATTTGTCTAATATGTTATTTGGAATTTCTAACTCAATACCCATTTTATGTGTTCTATAACTTATCACATCATCAATAATTGCACTAATACTTAATATAGCCTTTAATGTAGAATAATAATTAATGTATTGTGTAAATTCTCTAACATTATAGGTTTTACCTACAATTTTACTTACTTCCGTTGGTTCAATATGTTTTTCGGTCTTTGTTTTTGGTATCAAGGCATAATCCAAATAGAAGTTGCCGCCATCAATAAGATAGGCACTATTTTTTAGAAGGTGTTCCGGGTAATACGTAGATAATATTATGCCATAACAGTCTATTGCCTCTATATGTGCAATACGAACCTTAGCTGTAGGGTTAAATAGAGCAAACAAACCTCTTATGCAACAGGCATCTTTATCCCTAATGAAGAATTTAGAAACTTCTGTAAGATTAGTAAAATGTATTTCTATTCTGTTTTCATTTTTCATTTCTAATTGTTGTAATTCTTGATAAATGTAGGACTTTGATGCTAGCAAAGCATTATTATAAACCGTATAAATTTCATTAAAATGAAGCAAAACATAATACAGTAAAGGTTTTTGCAAGAAACGAAACGACATTAGTTGCTAAAAACTTATTAGGTATCTTTGTACAAATTATCATTAAAATGAAATTATTATAGAATGAAAAGGGATTCAACTTTGATTGAAAACGAACTAAATGTAATAAAGACAGCTTTATTAAAAAAAGTATACCTAACAACTCAAGCTGTTTCTAAACTATTTAAGCCGGAACTGACCATAAGGACTGCTGAAAGAAGAATTAATGAGTTTAAAAAATATGATAGTCCATTTTATTTGTTAGGCGATAAAGCTAAGGGCTATCGATTGATTAGTAAGAATGTAGATTGGTCATTATTAAAGATGCTAAGAGAGAAGAAAAATAATAAAAAAGTTACTGTTCTTCATACCACTTTATATGACAAGAAAATGTTGAACAATATTTACAATCTTAATTTAGCAATTGAGAAGGGTGAATATGTTAACTTAATTGATTATGCCTCTGTATCCGCGCAAAAAAGTTCTGAATATACTGTTTTTCCGCTCAAAATGATAATAGGTGATACACCGTTTATTCTGGCTTATGACAGGAAAGGGAATACTGTAAAACAATTCAATATTGGGAGAATGGGCAAAGTTGAAGTAACTAACGAAAAAGGAAATATTAACCAAGCAATGCTTCTGAAAAATGAAAATGTTGACGATTTTGGTTTCCATGTTGATAAGAGTAAAATATGGGAAGTGGAGTTATTATTGACTAATTATAGTATGACCCTGTTTATACGAGACCATAACCACTTAAACGATAAAATAACGGAGTTAAAACCACCACCACAACCGGAAAATATAAATGGTACTGATTATTACTTTTTATATGTACTTAAACTAAAGGTCGGTTCCATACGTGTAATAGGACGTTTAATAACCGGCTTGCTTGACCATGTTAAAGTGTATAAAGCCCATGATGACTTTAAAGTTGCATTAAGGGAGTACATAAATAAAACAGTAATTAATGTGTTGAAAATAAATATTTAATTTTAATTAAATAAAAAGTAACTATTCCCTTTCAAAATTCCGTAGGGATGATATTATGGAGACCAAATAGTTACGAAAACAATTATATTTATAAACTAAAAATAAAAAAAATGTTAACACTCAAAGACGTTGAATCAGTTTTAGCGAATCTTTCTAAAACAAGGCCAATTTTTCATTCAGAAGCTGATTTTCAATTTGAATTCGCATGTGAAATAAAAAATATGTTTCCCCTTGCTACTATTAGATTAATGAAGCCAGCGCATAGACTGACAGGGAAAGGATTTGTTGATATTACGGTGGAAATTATGGGGAAAATAACAGGCATAGAGCTAGCATACAAAAAGAAAGCTTTTTATAATATTGTTTCTAAAGAGTTATATAACCTGATTTTTGATAATAGAGCAACTGAAACTTATGGTTATATTATGGATATTAATAGAGATATTGATGCATTAAACATTTTAAAACGCGAAAAGGGTATTGATAATGGTTTTGCAATTTTATTAACATCGCTACCCAGTCTACAATCAATATCAATATGGGGAATATGGAGTGTTTACAGCCGTGTAATGGATAGCAGGTGTATTATTCATGACTATCAATATACAATTGTTGAAATTGACAAATATACAAAACCAAGAAAAGTTGAGTATCAAATGGAAGTATTAAATAATATAATAAAAAATATGCATTCTAATAAAGTAAGGCTTTTTAAACATAAAGAATGCAATAACATTGATAATTCTGTAATGACAGTAGTAAAGCGAGATGAGGAGTTACTTTATATACGCATTGATATTACTATTAATGATGAAATAAAAAAGATATATAGAATTTTACGGGGTAAGAAATATTATTATCTTTATGATATAGATGGGCTTGAAAAACAAATTATAACCCCATGTAGCTAAGTGTAATAATTGGGTTGTAGAAATTTTCTAAATTAACCATGTAATATTTTAGAAACTATTTAAAGATTGCAATTGAAAACAATTATATTTACAAACTAAAAATCAAAAAAATGCTAACACACGCACAGTACAATGATTTATGGACATTGCCAGCACCTATTGGGTTTGGGCAACCATTAGCTGCAATTCCACCATATCTTGAATATCTTAAAAGAGAGATTTACTTCCAAGATTATTTGGACTTGTTTTTGCCAATGGGAGTTCCAACCTTTGCAAGGATTGTATTGCCAGGTGGTGGCTGGGGTGTAATGGTTGCAGGCACACCACTTGCTGGATTAGGTATTCCTCCTGTTTTGTTAGTACATGGTTGCGTACCCGTAGATTATGATTACCCGTGGACATATAAAGAATTATTGCAAAAACGATGCATTAAGTATATAATGGTTGGAGAAGCACCACCACCTGAAATTAAGGGAACATATTTTTATAACCATCATCATGGAGGAAATACGGCTTGGCTAAATGCCCCTGTTGCAGCTTTTGGTATTGCCCCTGCTCTGCCCAAAAGAGACAAATTATTAGAATTGGCAAATAATAGTTATATATTAATTGATTTATTTCCCTTTGTACTTCCACTAGGTATAAGAAATCATTTAAATGCACACGGAGTTTCGCAATATTTCTTCATAAATTATCTTTGTGCTTCTCAGTTAGCTATTTTAGTTGATAATAAGCTTTTATGTAATGAACCTATTTTAGCATTTAGCGGTCCGCCTACTATTCACCACTTTCTTGCTCATCAGCTTGCGATTGGAGCAATTACTATACCAGCACCAATTACTTGTAGAAGCGTACCTAATTTTTTTATACCTCCGGCAGCTCCAATTCCACCTGCATTACCACCTACCAATATCCTTTGGCCTGTTGGTTCATTATTAAGTGGCGTGTATGCTAATCCTGGTTTGATAAGTGTGCCATTTTACAGATGTTGCGTTTATATGGTTGGTGGTTTATGGGGTCCACACGAACTTTTTATTAGAAATGCTTTTCTCTAATTTAATTATTAAAGGTAATGCTGGTCTAAGCAACTTTGAAAATCAATTAATATAGACGAATACCAATACCACATTTAGAGAGTCCTTAAACCTGCCTCCAAACTATTTAAGGACTTTCTTTAATAAAACATCAACATAATAGCAAAAATATAACTATTCTATTTTCAAAACCCTGAAAGGGTGATATTATTTTACAATGGACGGTCTGCGACCGACATTCAACCTGCAAAAGCTGAAAATAGAATACATATTGCCCAAGTAATTTTCTTAATTTTACACTTTTAAAAATGATTGATTTTCAATCAATGCCTGAACAACAAAACGTAGAATACAAATTATCGTGGCACGATGACTATCTGAAATGGATAGCGGGATTTGCTAATGCCAATGGCGGTGTTATATACATTGGTAAAGATAATGATGGTATTGTAAAGGGCTTAGATGATTATAAGGAGTTAATGGACGGTATTCCCAACAAGGTCAGAAACCTTTTGGGTATTATGGTTGAGGTAAACCTGCATGAAGAAAAAGGGTTGAAATATATTGAAATTGTAACCCCGGCATATACAGTACCCATTTCGCTAAGAGGTCGTTATTATTATAGGAGTGGCAGCACTAAACAGGAATTTACCGGAAATGCATTAAGTGAATTTTTACTAAGAAAAACAGGCAAGACTTGGGATGATGTTAATGAACCTAATGCAACAATTAATGATATTGACCAAAATAGTGTTTCACAGTATTTGCAAAGTGCCGATAAAAGTGGGAGGCTACCTGATTTGACCGGATTATCTTTATCTGAACTATTAGTAAAATTAAGATTATCGGATAATGGCAACATAAAACGGGCTGCAATTATTTTGTTTGGTAAAGACCCAGGCAGATTTTATCCCAACATTACTGCAAAAATAGGTCGCTTTGGCACTAATGATTATGAAATCAAATATCAGGAAACAGTAGAAGGTAATCTTATCCAATTGCTAATGGAAGTACCTGACCAATTGAACAAGAAATTCTTTATCAAACCAATTACATTTGAAGGATTTTTGCGAATTGAAAAGGGGGAGTATCCGGTGCCTGCATTAAGAGAAATGTTGCTAAATGCCTTAATTCATCGTACCTATATTGGAAGCATGATACAAATTAGGATTTATGATAAACAATTCTCAATTTGGAATGATGGCACTTTGCCTGAAGGTATAACAATTGAATCATTGAAACATTTTCATATTTCTAAACCACGCAATCCAATTATTGCAGATGTATGTTTTAAAGGTGGTTATATTGATTCATGGGGTAGTGGTACATTAAAAATTATCAATTCTTGTCGGGATGCAGGACTACCTGAACCTGAAATGAAAGAACTTAATGGAGGTGTGTTGGTTACCTTATTTAAGGATATTTACCATGAAAATATTTTAGCTAATTACCCACTGAATGACAGGCAAAAAACAGCTTTGTTGTTTTGGAAACAGGAAGGTGAAATTAGCAGTGGCAAATACAAGGAAAAATTTCAGATAACAGATAGAACTGCTTTAAGAGATTTGACAGAGTTGGTTGAATTAGGATTGCTGAAAAAAAGTGGTGATAAAAAAACCACAACATATACCTATATTAACTAAATAATGTCGGATAAACAGGGCAAATGTCGGATAAATGTCGGATAGAAAGTAAAAATGTCGGATAAATGTCGGTAAGGATTTTATAAGCCATTCGGATTATTTCTATAATAATTTCATCCTCCTCTGGCTTCTTTTTATGAAACCTGAACAGTTACAAAAAAACAACTACTTCCCTCCCCTTCTCAAATCATTCGCCATTTGGGAATATTTTTTTGTGGAATCGGCATTACCTAATAGGTTGTATAAGGTTGCAGTGTATTCTACCGCTTTATAATTTAGGTATTGTGGCTCTATTTGTATTATTTTCTTGAAGGCTATAATGGCAGAGTCGTATTTTTGAACATTATAATAGCATGCACCTAAATTAAATTGGGCATAAACTAATTCGGGGTTGGCTGTTACAGATGTTCTATAACAATAGATAGATTCAGGATACATTTTGCGGTTCATATATATGGTTCCCAAATTAGCAGCAGCATTAAATAAGCTTGGTTTTAAGGCAATTGCTTTTTTTAAATAAACTTCGGCAGAATCAAATTGGTTGGCTACAAAATATGCAGCCCCTAATTCCTGATAGGTTTCTGCCCGTTTAGCATAAATGGCAATCGATTTCTTAAAATAATCAAAACTCAGTTTAAAATATTCTTTTTGTTTGGCTAAGTCTGTTTTTTCGTTTTCAGCCAATTTTTGGTAGGTAGCAGCCATACATTGCTCTGCACGCCAACTGTTGGGGCAAGATTCTACTCCGCTTTTAAATAGGGAAGCATTATCGTACCATACCTCATTTCTTGCCATACATTCTATGCCATATACTGTGGCAACAGCAAATAGTATATAGGAGAATATTTTAGAGTTTGCAAAAGAAAGAGTAGAAAGGTCTAATTTAAATACTTTGCTTAATAAAGTAATAAGGGCTATGCAAAATGCAAGAGAAGGTATAAACAAAAAACGTTCAGCGGCAGTTGCACCTATTTCTATAATAATATTTGAGGTTATAAAAAGAGATATTACATAAAAGAGAATGCAATAAGAATAAATATTTTTCTTTTTAATACCCATAACAGCAAAAACTATTAGAGCAGCAAAAACAAGGAAAGCAAGTAGTACCCAAACATTACTTAGCCCTACTATGGGTATGTGGTTATAAGAATAATCGAAAGACAAAGGATACGGTACTACTAAAAGCCCTAAATATTTTAATTGTATAAATAGGGCAGTGGCAAGCCTTTCGCCGTAATTAGCAGCCCCTACCAATGCATTTTCCGTAATCATGGCATGAGCATCTTTCGCACCCTTATCTACAAACAAATTCATGAGCATTACATAACAAGCAGCCATTAATAAATAAGGCACAGTTGAAATAATGATTTTCTTTAAATCTGTTTTGGTAAAAAAGTAAAGAGTAAGTGGCACAATAGCAACAAAACAAACCGGGTTTTCTTTAGTAAGTATGGCAATAAAAAAGTAGATACCGGATAATATTAAGTTTTTTATCTTGTTGTTTTCTATGTATTTAAAAGTTTGCAATAGACTCATAAGGGTAAATAGAAATGCCATTATTTCATCTCTGCTTTTTACGTTTGCAACTACTTCTGTGTGCAAAGGGTGTAGTTCGTAAAGCAATAAAATTAAGAAAACAGCATATATGGCATAGTTGCTTATTATTTTCTGCAAAAACTTAAATAGCATAAAAAGCATTACACAAAATAATATTAAGTTTATAGTGTGGCTAAATGCGGGTATAAAAGCTGTTTTATTGTCATTAGGGTTTAAGCCAAACAATTCGTGTTCTATGGCAAACATTACTATTTCGTGTTCTATGGCAAAAGTTATAGGTAATAAAGGTCTATAAGAGCCTGAATTACTTTTGTCTAAGTTGAAGTTTTTGGCATGGGTAAACAGTAAAGGAATTGCAGCTAAACGTTTAATACCGATACACGAATTTTCGGTAGTAAACACGTCATCATCGTAGGCATATTTGTAGTTAACGGTATTAGCATTAACTATAAATGCAATAGCTAAAAGTATAATAATATATAAATTACCCGAGCCTAATTTATTGTTTTTTTGCCCCGTGTTTGTATTTTTATTGTTAACAATAACAGGGTTTGATTTAGATTGAACGGGTATGGATTGTTGTTTACTTTTTTTCGCCATAATACTAAATAACGAGTAAAAACTCTTTTTTTATAAAAAAATGTAATGCAAATTATAAATAAACGTATGCTAACTACAGTACAATAATACTTCAATTTTAATTACTATCAGAAACATAAATCAAGCTTGTAAAAATAATGTTGAATTCAGTTACGAACTGACCAAAATCATTTTGTAAACCGTTTAATATCATCAATTTGCACGGACATTACTTATATTTTTGTAAAAAGGTTTTTATATGGACAAATTACTGGATAACCAGTACCATCTTATTAAATTGCAACCCTTTGTAGAACGACTTGAAAAGGACTTCTATAACGGAATTGAATCATTATGTGTTGCAGCGAGACAGCAGGCTGGTAGGTTAAATGAATTAGAATTACATAAAACAAATTCTCAATATAGCAAACTTTGCATTAAAATTATTGATGAAATTAAAGGTTATATTACACAAAGAAAGGAGATATTACTCCCTTACTTAACAAAACTATATGCACAAGAAGATGCAAACCATAATTGCTTAAATTGTACCGGAAATTGCAATATGCACCATGAGTTGCAAATTGAAAATATAAAAGAATCTCACATTAAGATTAGGGAGACATTATACAAACTTCAAATGGCTGCCTTGCCACTTTATTCAGAATCTATTTACCCTGATGTTTATCGTATTTTAAGAAATCAAATGGCTCTATTAGAAAACAGTTTATCTCAACTCGCTTTTCTGGAAGAAAATTACCTTATTCCTAAAATAGTAGATGTACAAACTAATATACATGCAAGTAGTAGATAATTTAATTGTTGAAAATAAAGCAACGGTAACAAAAAAGAAAACAACTACTCAAACACTTTGTTTTCATTGTGGCACACCCTGCATAACCAACAGTATTGCAATTGAAGAAAAATACTTTTGTTGCGATGGCTGTAAATTGGTGTACGAAATATTGAATACTAACGGTTTATGCGATTATTATAAACTACAGAACCATCCAGGCTTATCGCAAATAACACCTATAAGGCAAGATAAATATGCTTACCTTGATAACGAAGAAATTGCAAAACAACTTTATCAGTTCTCTAGTGATGATTTAGGTATTGTTACCTTTTATATTCCGGGTGTGCATTGCAGTTCTTGCATGTGGCTACTGGAACATTTAAAACAAGTAAATGCCGGTATTATAGAGAGTAGGCTTAATTTTACTACTAAAGAAGTAACCATTCGCTTTTTAAAAAACAAGATTACACTTCGTAAAACAGTAGAACTACTTGCTACAATTGGCTACGAACCCTACATCAGTTTAGATGACGCCAATAAGAAAAAAACGAATAAATTTAATAAACAGCGATTATATAAGTTAGGTATTGCCGGTTTTTGTTTCGGCAATATAATGATGATGAGCTTTCCCGAGTATCTATCAACCAATTTGGGAATAGAACAACAATATGCACACTTGTTTAGATATTTTAATTTGTTTTTAGCTTTACCGGTATTTTTTTATAGTTCAACCGAGTTTTTTAGTACTGCATGGAAGGGTATAAAACAAAAAACACTTAATATAGATGCACCTATTGCTTTGGCAATCATTATTACGTTTGGGCGTAGTGTGTATGAGATTCTATTTAATTTGAGTGGCGGCTATTTAGATAGTATGTGCGGCATTGTATTTTTTATGCTTGTGGGCAGAGTGGTACAAGAGCGTACTTATAAATCTATATCATTTACCAGAGATTATAAATCGTATTTCCCCATAGCAGTAAATGTTGTAACACCCACAGGTGTAGAAACTCGTAAGCTGCAAGACCTTAAAGAAAAAGATGTAGTACAAATTTATAATGACGAAATTATTCCTGCCGATTCGATTGTAGTGAAAGGAAAAGCATGTATAGATTACAGTTTTGTAACCGGTGAAAGCGAACCATTGAATATAAAACCTAATGAGTTGGTATATGCCGGTGGCAAACAAGTTGGCGAGCAGTTAACCATACAAATTATAAAACCTGTTGCAAGCAGTTATCTTACTTCTTTATGGAATCATCATGCTTTTGGTAAAAATAAAATAGAAAAAAATGATGACAGTAGTATTATCCATATCCTGAGTAAGAATTATACTTATATACTTTTGTGCTTGGTAGTACTAACAGGCTTGTACTGGTATATGCATAATCCAGGTTTAGTTGTAAACAGTATTACTGCTATGTTGGTTGTTGCCTGCCCTTGTGCATTACTATTAGCTGCCACCTATACCAATGGTAATTTATTAAGAATACTTAGCAACAATGGCCTATATTTAAGAGATGCCACAGTTATAGAACAAATAGGTAAAATACAGCATATTGTTTTCGATAAAACAGGAACGGTTACCCATAGCGGCAATCATCATTTTAATTGCACCGGACACCAGTTGACACAAGATGAAAAAGACCTGTTATATTCAGTCGTTTATTCAAGTAAGCACCCTTATAGTAAGGCATTGGTAGAATGGTTAGGGAAAAGAGAATTATTCCCCTTAACAGAATGGAAAGAAACACCGGGTAAGGGATTGGAATCTTGGGTTATGAGTAATCATATATTAGTGGGTTCGGCAGAATGGGTAGGCATTAATAACGGATATGAAAACACTGAAAAAGCATCGGTATATACAAGTATTAATGGTAAGATTACTGCCTATAACTTAATTGCTGCTTTGCGAGATGCCATACCGCAAATAATACCTGTATTAAACCACAAATACCAATTGTCTTTATTAAGTGGCGACAACGACAAGCAAAAAGGAATACTGAAAGAATTATTTGGCAAAAAAAGCGAACTATTATTTGAGCAAAAGCCGATAGACAAATTAAATTACATAGAAAACCTGCAAGAAAACGGAACAAATGTAATGATGATTGGCGATGGACTTAATGATGCAGGGGCGTTACAGCAAAGCAATGTAGGTATTACTTTAGCCGATGATATAAATAATTTTACACCGTCGTGCGATGCGATATTGGATGCTAAGCAGCTCTATTTATTACCTTCTTTCTTGAAATTAGCAAAAGCCGGAGGACAAATTATTAATTTAAGTTTTGTGGTATCTATACTCTATAATATAGTAGGCTTATACTTTTCTATGCAAGGTATGTTACAACCTATAAGAGCGGCAATATTAATGCCATGTAGTACATTAAGTATTGTATTGCTTACGAGTGGGGTTAGCAGCTTGGTGGCAAAAAGGTTAGGACTTACTCTAAAAGTTGATTAGAAATAGTAAAACGGCACAATAACATTTTTTATCTATAAATTTCCGTATCTTTGTACAAGTTACTTTAATAATGTAACTTAGTTCTTTGATAGCAAACTGCTATATGTAAAAAAAGTAACCAATTGGGGTCGACTGGTTTTGACAGCATAGGGCAGGGTCTGTAAGCATGTCGTGCGTTGTGTGTTAGCACGTTAATCTGAAAGCTCAACAATTATAAGGCGAATATTCTTACGCCATGGCTGCCTAATCAGAGATTAGACATACATTATAGCCGCCGGGAGGGTTGCCAATTGCCATCCCCGCCAGCCGAATCAAACAAAGATTGGATAGGTCGTTGGAGTGCTGTGTTCCGATGAATGAAAATTAAAGCAGATAGGGAAAAGGTTGGTTTGTTCTGTTCCGGCAAGTTCCCGAAATCCAATTCAGAAATAAACATGTAGAAAGCTTATCGAGCATGTGTTTGGACGCGGGTTCGACTCCCGCCGACTCCACTGAAGCGGAGGGAATACAAGTTGTTGTATTTCCCCCGCTTTTTTCATTGGCTGAAACCGTTGCCACGTCTGTAATACAGCGGAATATTGAATTGACTCTCAAAGTTCGACTCCTAATTTCCTATATTTATCAATTGCCTGCTCATATCTGTTTTTTCTGCAATGAACTTTGCCCTAAATTTTTGGAACATTGTTTGGTCTATTTCTTCAAGGATATACCTGTAAATCTTGCTTTTCTTTGTTTTCGATTAATAATAATTAATGATAATTTAAGGGCAATTAAAGTTTAGTTAGTTGTTTCAATAATTTTGTAATATTTTTATGTATTTATGCCCAAAAACAAAGACTTTTCACTACGTATTGAAATTTTGGATGAGTGTCTTCGCAGAAGGCAACGGAAGTGGTTTATTGAGGATTTGCTTGATGAGGTAAATAAAAAACTGAACGAAAGGTATGGCAAAGAAGTAAGTAAAAGAACATTGCAATATGATATAGATTACCTGATAAATGACAAATTGGCGCCTATTGAAAAATGCAGAGAGGGGCAAAGGGTTTTTTATAAATATACAGACCTAAGCTATTCTGTTTTTAACCTTCCGATTAGCGAGGAGGAAATAACAAAACTTAAAGATGCAATAAAAATTCTTAGAGAGGTAAATGAATTTAACTTACTTGATGATGTTGATATGATAGTTGAAAAATTAGAACATACAATTTCAACAAATGTACCTGAAAGCCGCTCTATGATTCAGTTTGAAAAGCATACATACACCGAAGGTGCAGAATACCTTGATGACTTATTTGCTGCAATTAAAGAAAAAACGGTTTTAAAAATCGCCTACCAACCTTTTGGGGCAGAACAGCCACAGGAATGGATTATGCACCCGTATTTGCTAAAAGAGTATAGAAATAGGTGGTTTCTTATAGGTAGGAGAGACCTTGCTGACAGGATAAGTAATTTGGCATTAGACCGAATAAAGGAAATAAAAAACAGTGCAATCAATTTTATTGATAATAACCTTTTTGAACCGGATACTTATTATAAACATTTAATTGGAGTAACATTCCCGAAAGGCGAAGAAATACAGGAAATTATTTTGAAGGTAAAGGGAAAGCAAATCAACTATATAAAAACAAAACCAATTCATAAGACTCAGGAGATTGTTGAGGAGCCGGACAAAAATACGCTTATAATAAAATTGATGCTGATTAATAATTACGAACTGCAATCTGTATTGCTTAGTTATACACCGGATATTGAAGTTTTGCAGCCGGTTTCTTTAAGAAATGAAATGATAGATAAATATGCAGTTGCTCTTGAAGTTAATAAATAATTACCTGTGCAAATAGATTGCATAGCTTGTTTTCATCTTTGCATTAAATACATAATTAAATGAACCGTGCATTATTTATTCGCAATCTTATTGCTCTGGGTGTAGGCAGTACCTTACCCCGTAAGTTGCGTAGCTATAAAAAAATTTACTTATTGCAGTGTTTTATTGCAGGCTTTCAATATTACAAAGGAGCGAAGCATATTGACTCGATGAAGGTGGGCGATATATTGGAATTACGCCGGGAGCCCGAAAATGAAGTTGATGGCAATGCCATAGCTGTAATACATAATAGCTGCAAAATTGGGTTTGTACCCGCAAGGGAAAATAAAACCTTGAGTAAGCTGATTGATGCCGAAATAATACCGATTTATGCTGAAATAAGCCATATAAAACCGGAAGCTGCCGCATGGGAGCAGGTGCGGATAGCTGTTTACATGCTTAAAGAACAGTTTGGTCCCTTAGCTCCTCACGCTCAATACCTAAGTGTGCTGAAAGAGCCGAAATATAGAAGCCTAAGGAGTAGCAACAAGAAGAAAGACTGGTATAATATATTGGAAGCCGAAAGTAAAACAGATCATTTTTATGACTTGTGGTATAGCAATGGCCCATACCCCAATATGCCGGCTCCAACACACAACAACGATTTTATCGTGATTCGCAAAAGCAGGATGCCTGCTTACTTCAGGGATGTGTATCGCAACCACGTTTCTGTTGATCTGGTTGATATTGAACCACCCTACGGCGAAAAGGATTATATGGTTATGAGAACAGGGCAACTGGGCAATTACCTTGAGGCAGCTAAGCGAATTGAAGAAGTGTATGACAGTGCTGGCAATAATTATCTGGAACTGCATTTTCTATAAGTATATTTACAATCAAATTCACACAGTTTAACAACTACATTTATAAGCCATGCTAACACAAGAATTACAAAACGATATAGATAAAATCTGGAGTACCTTTTGGACAGGGGGGCTGTCTAATCCGCTTACGGTTATTGAGCAGATTACATACCTGTTGTTTATAAAACGGCTCGATGAATTACAACAGCTAAAGGAAAGCAAGGCGAGCTTGCTGGGCAATTCTATAGAAAAACCAATCTATTTACCGGAACAGAAAGAATTGAGATGGAGTAGCTTTAAAGACAGGGAGCCGGAGCAAATGCACAAACTGTTTACGAAAGAGGATGGAGTGTTCGACTTTATGAAAAACTACGGCAGTATAGACAGTGCTTTCGGTAGGTTTATGAAAGGTGCGGTTTTTATGATACCCACGCCAAGGTTGCTTGCCAATGTTGTGGATATGATAAGCGGGATAGATATGAAGGACCGCGATACCAAGGGCGATGTGTATGAATATCTGCTGAGCAAGATAGCAACTGCCGGGCAAAATGGTCAGTTCCGCACACCAAGGCACATTATCAAAATGATGGTGGACTTGATGCAGCCCACACCTGACGACATTATTTGCGACCCGAGTGCCGGTAGTTGTGGTTTCCTTGTGGGTTGCGCCGAGTATATGCGTAAACACCACGAAAAAGAATTTTATAAGGCAGGGTTCGAAAAACATTTCTCTACCGATATGTTTATGGGCATGGAGTTTGACCCTACCATGATACGCATAGGGGCAATGAATATGATACTGCATGGTATTGAGGAGCCGGTGCTTCGGGATGTAGATGCACTGAGCGATGCCAATAGTTCGTTTACCGAAAAAGCAACTTTGGTAATGGCCAACCCGCCCTTTACCGGCAGCCTTGATAAAGATGCGGTGGACAAAGAAATTTTGCGAGTAGTGGATAGCAAGAAAACTGAATTGCTGTTTCTTGCTTTAATTTTGAAGGGATTGAAAAAAGGCGGCAGAGCTGCGGTAATTATACCCGATGGAGTGCTGTTTGGCAGTAGTAAGGCTCACCGACAAATAAGGGAAGAATTGGTGGACAGGCACAGGCTGCAAGGGGTGATTAGTATGCCGAGCGGCGTATTTAAACCTTATGCCGGGGTGAGTACGGGTATTTTGCTGTTTACCAAAACAGGTAGCGGCGGCACAGACAATGTATGGTTTTATGATATGAAGGGTGATGGTTATAGCCTTGATGATAAACGCCAGCCCGACGAAAAGAACAATTACATACCCGATATTATTGCCAAATGGAACAACGGAGACCCGATTGGCGGTAGCCGCGAGGATGCGGCTTTCTTTGTGCCGGTGGCCGATATTCGTGCCAACAATTACGACCTGAGCATTAACCGCTATAAAGAAGTGGTGTATGAAGAAAAAACCTACGGGCAACCGAGGGATATTATACAACAGATTGAAACAATAGATAAAGAGCGTACTGAATTGCTGGAACATTTAAAAACAATGCTTTCATGAAGTTTGACCAACTAATTAATGAAATCGAGCATACCTACCTGAGCTTACAGCAACAGGCGGTTAAGGCTATTAACAAAACACTTACCCTGCGCAATTGGCTGATAGGGTTTTATATTGTTGAATTTGAACAGAACGGCGAGGAGATGGCTAAATATGGAGAAAGTTTATTGGAGAATTTAGCGG
>CAIWXG010000132.1 GCA_903916555.1 uncultured Bacteroidota bacterium | reverse complement strand
CCCTAAGTACAGTCTTTACGGCGATGTCAGTCAACCCAAAAGTATACCGCAATGCCCCCCGCAAGATTCTTCTATGCGGGGTTCTTTTGGGGGCATCGCGGATACTTTTCTAAGAGTTATGCGTGATTTTAATGACACAACCTCATTTACAATGAAATTGACAAACTTGATTCCATACATACAGGATTTAGACAAGTGGGAAGGCTTACTAGCAGACCTTAGTATAGACCTTAATTGTGAAGAAGTTTTAATTTATTCATTAGACAAATTGGATATTAATAGTGACATTCTTTTAATAGAACTAGATAAGACAGAAGGTAAATTGGAAATTACTTTAGAAGATAAAAAATATGTTCAAATTTTGCAGTATTCACTAGCTTATGAACTAGTCACCATTGACTTTGCGAATTTAAGCACTGACTTTGACATAGCTAATAGACTTATAGAATACAGTATTAATGACGCATAATTTGTAAAAATGGAGAATATTAAATCAGAAATCTATGGACATTTAGACATCATAGTAGCTGAACACGAAGACGAGTTGGATGGTGTCAAAATACAATGGAAAGAAGTGCTAATTCATGGAGACCCTGACGGATTAAAATCTCTTGCAAAACTTTTATTAAAGTTATCCGACCTTAATCAAGAAAATAATGTCGGACTTCCATTTGGTGCAAGAGAACATATTCATTTGCGACCAAAATTCGACTTAGCAAATAGTTCAGAAGAAGTAATTCTTGGCCGACTTGATGCTAAAGGGACAGGGGCGTTTTACGATAAGTACATTCCAAAAGATAGTGATTGAAAATGGATAAACTAATACTAAAACCACGCATAACAAAAGTGTTTAGTAAAGTGCTTGCAGACGGAAGTAATTCAGCAATAGTACTTTCTTTTAGCAGTAGTTTCGGCAGACCTAACACAATGAGACAATAGAGCAAGAATTAAACAATGGAACAAGAATTAAGCAATTGTCCATCGGCAGACGGAACATTCTTGTCAAGCACCTTCCCAAACACTTGTTCGTTGGCTGCTATTGATTGTCGCTCTACAAATGAAAAAATAAACCGATGACACTACACGAAGCTATTGAGAAACTATTGCATCAAACGGGGCAACCAATGACTACGCAGCAAATAGCTGACGAGTTAAATAAAAATAATTGGTATCAGAAGAAAGACAGCTCAAAAATCACAGCTTATCAGATACACGGAAGAACAAAAAATTACGCAACTTTATTTAATCGTGAAGGTTCGATTGTTTCCTTAATTGGGCAAAATAAGAAACCAATAGACACAATTAAAAAAAAAGATTAAAACTTTATGATATGGTTGAAAGTGAAATAGACGAGATATTAAGTTTGTTTGATTCAAAAATGATAGCGTCAGGGAAAAAACATTTACCACTTAGAACTGCAAATGAGATATTAAGTGAAAGTGATAATTTTAAAAATGTAAACCTAAAGGAAGAACTTAAATCAGGGAAAATACCAAATGCTTATCAAACTGATACCACTCCGAAACAATGGCGGATTCCATATTCAGATATTAATAAGTATGCCGAAAGGAGAAAAGAATATTTGCGAAATAATCCAAAAGAACCAACGCAACTTATTTTACCTACCCATCAAAAAAAGAATTACGGCTGCTTGATAATTGTAGTTATAGCATTTGTAATAGCATATTTTGCTTCCACTTCATCTGATAAACATAAAGCTGATAACGGAGAATTAAAATCAGAAGCCTGTATTATTTCGCAGCAATTTGTTTCAAGACAATTGTTTTCACCTAAAAGTGCTGAATTTGGCGTATGCACCGAGGACAAAACAAAATACTTAGGTGACAACAGGTATCAAGTGACAAATTATGTTGACGCATCAAATCAGTTTGGTGCTATTTTAAGAAAAACTTATTACATCACACTTAGATTCAATAAAGGAGAATGGGATGACATAAATAATTGGACACTTGAATCTATTGACATAGAATAAAAGTAAGCTTACTAAATTAACAACAGCAGCCAACAGAAGTATTGAAAATATGGCTGGGGACGGAACAAATTCAGCAGTTGTAGTTTCTTTTAGCTTTTGTTTCGGGGGACGTAACAGGGCAAACGCATCTAAATAATTTTGAAAGACGCTAAAATGAAACAATAAACCGTTTATATATTAAAAACAACATGAGCGGAGTTATTTCATTTTTTGAAGGGTTGACAGACCCAAGGGTAGACCGTACCAAGTATCAGTCATTAAAGGACATATTGGGTCTGACGATCTGTG